>JAWOBW010000120.1:0-11341 GCA_046484105.1 Bacillota bacterium | reverse complement strand
ACAGCAGCCAGCATCATCTTCGAAATACTCAGCGTGATGGCTGTCTCCAGGGAGAAGTGATCCAGTCGAAACGGCGGATCACTGGATGAGGAATTCAACGAAATACACTTCTGTTATCCTGCCCGGGTGCAGCAGGCTATCCAGTCGCTGCATTATGGTGTTCCGGAGGTGTCCCATCCCTGTTTCTCCGGTGACGTCCTCGGCCGTCATGGACCGAATCGCCCCCAGGATTTCGGTCTTCGCCCTGCCGGGGTTGTCGGTCAACTCGGCATAGGCGTCGGCATCGCTGCACCTGATCTTCATGTCCACCTGTATGAAGTTGGCTCTGCCGTCGGACGACGGGGCGAGATCAGTCACGATTTCACCCACGTGGTAAATGGGTCCCGGTGCCGGTGAGGGCTCTTCTTGATTGCGCGTTCCCGCGAAAGCGAGTCCGAAATACAGCACCAGGGCAGCCAGCGTCAACACCAATGCTGCAAGCAGAGTCCAGCGAAGGTATCTCTTCATGTTGGCGAGCTTTCTGGTGTAAAGCATCTCATGCTTCAACGGCCTCCCTGTAAAGGAGATGGCGATGGTCAGTACCAACCTTCGACAGCACGCTCCCCATCTATTATCGTCAATTCGCCCCCGGCATTGCAGCTGTTGCGCTCACATGGTTTGTGGCCCGGAGAGCGACAATCTCGGCCGGTCCGTCGATGAAGTCATGTGTGCATAGATCGCGGCGCCCGGCCCCGACCCGGGGACCTTCAACGTAGGTTGCCACCCCTGTTCCGATCTGGTATCATGGCGTTGACGCGCCAGTAGCTCAGGCGGATAGAGCAAGGGATTCCTAATCCCTGTGCCGGGGGTTCGAGTCCTCCCTGGCGCACAAGCCCGGATGGTCGTCCGGGCTTTGCTATTGCCCATCGCCTGGGAAAGGCAAGTGAACTATGGAAAGCGGATGCCGAATACACGAGAAAATGATGGGAGCTGCCCTCAATGAGGCCAGGCGTGCCCTTGAGAAGAAAGAGGTGCCGATAGGCGCGGTGGTTGTGTCGGCTGCGGGGGAGATCCTCGGTCGGGGGCACAATCTGCGCGAGACGACTGGCGACCCCACTGCGCACGCGGAAATCGCCGCCCTGCGGTCAGCGGGAGAAGCCCGGGGGGACTGGCGCCTCGAGGGATGCGACCTTTATGTCACGGTTGAGCCCTGTCCCATGTGTGCGGGGGCGGCAGTGAACGCCAGGATACAGAGGATCATCTTCGGAGTTCGCGACCCCAAGGCCGGGGCGGTCGTGAGTCTGATGTCACTGACCTCCGATGTTCGCCTCAATCATCAGGTTGAGGTGATCGAGGGAGTCAGGGGGGACGAGTGCGCGTCGATTCTGCAGGAGTTCTTCCGACGGCTGAGGACTGGCCGGTGAGGATTGCGGATGTTATAATGGACTGCGAGTGGGATGCGGTTTGCTGGCTCTTGCGGAGAGGTGGCCGAGTCCGGTTGATGGCGCGGCACTCGAAATGCCGTGTTCCTGCAAGGGAACCGTGGGTTCGAATCCCACCCTCTCCGCCATCGATTCCGCTGAGCGGCGAGGACTTCATTTGAATATGAGGAGAGGTGTCCGAGTCCGGCTGAAGGAGCACGCCTGGAGAGCGTGTGGGCGGGTAACCGTCCCGTGGGTTCGAATCCCACCCTCTCCGCACAGATTTGGCCGTGCTAGACGGGGAGATAGCGGTGCCCTGTACCTGCAATCCGCTAGAGCAGGGTCGAATTCCTTCCCGAGGCCTTGTCTCGGTGGGGCCTGCCCCGTGTAAGTGGTGTTGACGGCTGGGTCCTGCGCAATGGAAACGCGCGAACCCCGTCAGGCCCGGAAGGGAGCAGCGGTAAGTGCGAACTTCCATGTGCCGCAGGGGTGCCGAGTCCGAGCTAACTGCGCGGGTAACGCCCATTGCGGCGGGTCGACGGAAGGTGCACGGCCATTACCAATTCCGCACTTTTGAGCAGGTTGTCTGTTTCCGAGGCCATCCGTTGTCGCTCTATTCGCGGAGACTTCAATTGAATCTTGGTGGTGAACCCCGTGCAGAGATCATCGCTGTACCGACAGTGGCGTCCCCGTCGCTTCGATGAAATGGTCGGCCAGGAGCATGTGGTCACCACATTGAAGAACGCGGTGAAGAGGGATCAGGTGTCGCACGCCTACATCTTTGCCGGGCCCAGGGGTACCGGCAAGACATCGGCGGCCCGCCTTCTGGCCAAGGTGGTCAACTGTGAGCACCTGGTTGCCTCCGAAGCGGAACCCTGCAATCAGTGTGAGATGTGCCGCTCCATAGACGCGGGGTCCTCGATGAGTGTCGTGGAAATGGACGCTGCCTCACACCGGGGCATTGATGACATCCGCGAGCTGCAGGAGCGCGTTCCCTACGCCAGTACTGCCGGCCGCTTCCGCGTGTACATACTGGACGAGGCTCACATGCTGACTCCCGAGGCCTTCAATGCGTTGCTCAAGACCCTGGAGGAACCACCCGCCCACGTGATCTTTGTCCTCGCCACCACCGAACCCCACAAGATTCCCGTGACCGTGCAATCCCGCTGTCAGCGCTTTGACTTCCGCTATCTGACGGCGAAAGAGATCGCCGCGCGCCTGCATCAGGTGATAGAGGCGGATGATGCGCTCGAGGTAAGCGAATCTGCCATCTGGGTCATTGCCCTGCAGGCCGGTGGAGCTGTTCGCGATGCCCTGGGATTGCTTGAGCAATGCCGCGACTACTCGTCGGGCAAGATAGAAGAGAGCGATGTACGCAAGGTGACCGGTGCCGTCTCCAGGGACGTCTTGCTGAAGTATGCCGGGCGTATGAACACCGGGGACGTGCCCGGCCTCATGGAACTGGTGGACGAAGTGTCAATGGCGGGCGCTGACATGTCGCAGTTCATACGGGATCTGCTCTCGTACTTCCGGGACATGCTTCTCTACCGGGCGAGTGAGGGGGCGTATGAGCCCGTCATGCCCGAGGGTGACCTGGAGGAAATGCAGACTGTCGCCCGGGATTTCTCTCTTCCCCGCCTTCTCGATATTGTGGACCGGCTGGCGGAGACAGAGGATCGCACCAGGTACTCGACTCAACCCCGTTTTCTATTGGAGATGGCCACCATAAGGCTGGCCGGGGCGGGGCTTGCGAGCGAGTTGTCAGAAGATGCGGCCAGTGAGGAGCAGGTGGCCCCGGCGACACCGAGGGACGCAGTTCGACCCGCGGCTGAGGATGATGGTGGCCGCCTCAGTGAGCAGGAGGCGCCAGAATCGCAGCCGGAAGCCGCCCCCTCCTCTGGTGAGCTGGAGGAGACGTGGCTGCGCGTCCGGGAAGCCGTGAAGCAGACGAGCCTACCCGCTCATGCCCTGCTGCAGCCCGCCCGCCCCGGAGGTATCATCGACGAATCCTTTTTGCTGGTATTTCAGGATCAGTATCAGTTTCATCGCGATCGCACGCGGGAGCAGAGCCGCGATATTCTGGAGGAGGCGGTCCGGGAGGTCACCGGACGCAACCTGAGGGTACGGTGTCTGATGGAGTCAGAGGCGGAGGACTTCTCACCGGGTGAAATTCAGCCGACCCATTGCGACGATGAGACGAATAGCATGGAAACATCAGGTGATGACGAGGAGGCGGGCAGCCCCGAGGGGGAAACTGCACCGCCGGCTGACACTGGACCGGATGACAACGGTGATTCGGAAGATGTGGTGCAGGAAGTGTTGAACATGTTCTCGGGCCGAGTGGTGGGGAGTCTGTCGGAGATGGACATTGACCGCGACGACGAGGACACGCCACCGACGGAATCTCGTGAGGTTCGGCCGGAATCCGATTGAGAGGAGAATGAATGTGAGTTTTGGCAACATGGGCAAGATGATGAAGCAGATTCAGAAGATGCAGCAGCAGATGGAAGAGCTTCAGGATGTCATAGACCAGAAGACGGTTGAGGCCCAGGCGGGCGGAGGAGTCGTCCGGGTGGTGTGCAACGGGGCCCTCGAGGTCGTGGAACTGGAGATAGATCCCGATGTCGTCGACCCCGATGATGTGGACATGTTACGCGATCTGGTCATCGCCGCTGTCAACCAGGGACTGCGCGCGGCCAGGGACATGGCCAGTGAGGAAATACAGAAAGTTACGGGGGGACTGAACCTGCCCAATATCCCCGGCATTACCGGTTGAGGAGAGGGTAAATGTTGCCGTCTTTCTTTGCTCCTCCGGTTGCGCAACTCATTGAAGAGCTGGCGAAGCTGCCCGGAATCGGTCCGAAGAGCGCTCAACGCCTGGCCATGCACATCATAAAGAGGCCCGAGGAGGAGGTGGTGGCCCTCGCTGAGGCCCTGGTCAGCGGCAGGCGGAAGGTGCGTTATTGCTCGGTCTGCGGCAACCTGACTGACGGAGAGGTCTGCGAGATATGTCGTAACCAATCGCGAGTGTCGGGTGTGATCTGTGTGGTGGAGGATTCCTCCGATGTGGTGGCCATGGAGAAGACCCGGGAGTATGATGGACTCTATCATGTCCTCGGTGGCCTGATATCGCCCATGGACGGAGTGGGCCCCGATGATCTTCACATCCGGGAGCTATTGGAGCGCCTGCGGGATGACTCGGTGCGGGAAGTGATCATAGCCACGGATCCGACGGTGGAGGGAGAGGCCACGGCCATGTATCTCGCCCGTCTTCTCCAGCCGTTGGAGGTGAAGGTCACCCGCATTGCCCGGGGTCTTCCGGAGGGAGGAGATCTGGACTACGCGGACGAGGCCACTCTAAGCCGGGCTCTTCACGGGCGCTATCCTCTCACCTGAGAATCCTTCCGGGTGTCGGTGTGCAGGTGCACTGCACACGGGCACCCTTTTTTTCCTTCTCCCGTCTCCTGTCACATAAACCCAGTACATCTTGGAAATTAATATGTACTGCACGCAGTGAGTACGTTTCTATCGCATCTGGCATAGATGTATAGGGATGGGTTTGGGCAAAAGCTTCCGGAAGGATGGGAGAAATGAGTGGTGAATCTCAGCGCACCTCCGGCGAGGTGGGGCAGAGGGCCGGTCGGGTGATCGGGGAGATCTCCGATCGTCTCAACCCTCCGGCGGATCTGCGTCCGTCGTGTCAGCAACAGCAATGGTGGAGTGCTGTTGATGAGGCACACCGAGAGTGGATGGATGCTGAGGCCTATTTCCAGAACGTTTCGGACCCAGAACTCGTGGATCACGCCATACATCTGCTGGCTGCGGCCGAGAAGAAGTACGCCTATCTGCTCAGCCAGGTGAGGCGAGAACTGAAGGAGGGTTGATCCCCGCGTCCTCAGCCTCCAGGGGCCGGGGACAGGCTCCGCCTGGCGTCAGACATAATGCATTCCCTAACACATAGGTATTATACGAGGTGGCGAAGGTGGATTACTCCGTGGTGTTTGCTTTCTTATTCGGGCTCCTCCTGCTCTATGTCGTGGTACGGCTGCTCTATCTGCCCCTGAGAGGGCTGTTACTGGTGCTCTACAATGGCCTGATCGGCGGTGCCGCCCTGTGGTTGATCAACCTGGTCGGATCCTACGTGGGGCTTCACATTGCCATCAATCCCCTGACGGCCCTCATAGCCGGCCTTCTCGGCTTGCCGGGTGTCGTTGTCTTGGCCATTGTCCAGCATCTGACTCACTGACGACACCGCGGTTGCCACATTGCCCCTTCATCTTCTCGAGGATCAGCACGCAGAGAATCATCCCGGGTACTCCGGAATGGCGTGGCCCGATGATACCATTTCCTCCATGAGTGGATGGGGGGCCTCTTCCGGTGTGAGCACCGTCAGGGAGATCCCCGCCCTGGTCATTGCGGTGAACAACAACTTGCGCTGCGCAGCGTCATCCCATTCCCTGTCGGGAGGGTCTTTGAGGAGCAGAAAGACGTGGGGGAATCCGAAACCCTTTGCGCTGTGGATGGTGACCAGTTTCACTGCCGGGATTCCGAAGTCTATCCTCGAGTCAACGTTGTCCTTGAAGTACTCCGCCGGCACATCCAGGTCTGCCAGCTTAGCCTGGAATTGCGTCAGCTCTCGATTCGTCGCGGCCAGTACAGCAATGGCCTGGGGGGAGATTCCCTCCTGCAGCAGTGATTGGATCTCATCGGTGACGATCAGCAGCTCGCTTTCCTCATCCGAGGCAAAAACCACCCGGGGTTTGTCCCCGTCGAAGCTGTACTGGTCCGGCTCGTCATAGTCTTCCGGGCGCTCCCTCTGCAGTGGATGAAGCAGCGTCTGCGCTGCCTGGAATATACGTCTGGTACACCGGTGACTGCTGCTAAGGGATCGAACCTGACCTCCCCGGATGGTCAGAGCTGAATCTTTCCAGTGGAACGAAGGGGCGAAGACGCTCTGGGCCGCGTCGCCGAACAGAAACAGGCGCGACTCGTCATCGCCGCACAGTTTCTTCGCCAGGTGCAGCATGGAGACGGAGAAGTCCTGTACTTCATCGATGACGACGGCGCGGTAGGGGACGAATCCGCGGTCTCTCTCGATTTCCTCCACGGTGAGATTGATCAGATCATCGTAGCCCAGCGCTCCCCGGAATGTCTTCACTTGCTCCTGGCGGTACCGGTATACCTCCCAGATGCGCTCTCGGGCTTCCGGTCGCAGGGGAAACCTGCGTCCTGTCCTGTCCGCGTCCAGGTACTCAGATAGACTTCGTATGTGCATCGGTATGATGAAATCCACGATCTCCTCGAGTACGATATCGGGATCGAGATTGCCCAGTGCCCCGCTGTCGGCCGCCCTGGCGATGGCGTTTCTTATGCTTCCCACAGATGCGGCAGTCCTGTCCCACGAGCGCATTCCTGCTATCCAGGGGCTGTCGCGATTGGCCAGGTATGTTTCGCACCAACGGTGTATGTTTGTCACCTCAATCGCCCTCGGTATCTCTGTGCCGTACAGATACATGAGCATGCTCTTGAGGTTCTCCCGCAGAGTTCGACCATAGTTGAGCAGCAGTATCCTCCCATCGCGTCGAAGAAGGTTGCCCTGCCGCATTTCCCTTTGCAGCTGTCGAACCAGATGCAGAGCCAGAATAGTCTTACCGGATCCGGCGGGACCTCTGATGACCGCCGGACCACGCCTCAGGCGATTGAGAAGCTCCCGCTGCTCTCTCGACAGAACCGTCAGGTACTCGGGCATCCCCTTGCGCACGATGGCCATGATCTCGTCCGGCCCCCGGACAGTGACGGGATCATCCCACCGGTGTCGGGGGATGGGAATGACTGCGGTGGGTTTCTTCTCGGGGCTCGTTTCAGCGTCGGTGATTCTCTCCGCGAGAGGGGGGCTGGCGACGACGGGCAGGAATCTGTCGGCGGGCTCTCCCTCGTAACCGGACGCCCAGCGATATACTTCTCGTCTGTGCAGCACCCGAATCAGGGCAGTAGCTCCGTCTCCCTGCGGCCAGTCGACGCATCGGTACTCGCCGGGTGGCCGGGTGCGAAAGAGCTTCACCTGGGTGCTTCTGATCTTTCTGCGATCCACTGAACCCATGTCCCGGAGCAGGTCACATACTGAGCGGGCGATTTTCGCCGCACCGTCGGGGTCATCCTGTTCGATCCTGCTCAGGTCATCCACGAACTGAGGACTCAGAATGAGTCTGTCGAAACAGATTGCCGACGTGGCACTCACAGAGTCACCTCCGGATGAAAGCGAATTAACGCGTTTCAGTACGTACTTCTTCATGCAAGGTCCGTAGTCCTCGGGCCAGTTGACGATTTCCTGCCCGGTCGGGGCGGGTTCCCGGCGGAAGATGACCGTGAAGGGAGTGCGGGGCTGCAGCTCAATGCGCGCCGTGTGCGCACCGTCTGCACCGCCGCCGGTCGACGTTTCTTGACGCTGTCATAGCACCGTGTTAGACTACATTTGCCGAGAAACTGGCACCTGCGCACCCGTGTGCTCGGACAGGATGAGTCATCGGAGCGGGACTGCATCGGCCCATTGTGAGGCTCAGTCTGGCTGATCTATGCTCGCAACATGAACCGTCGGTCATGTAAAGGTAGATATGTTCAGCGGAACATACCAGTCCTGGGGTTCCTCACACAAGACAGGGAGGTTAGGGGATACACATGGACAAAATACTGGAGATCAGGTGGCACGGTCGCGGCGGGCAGGGGGCCAAGACGGCCGCCAATCTGCTTGCCGAAGCTGCGTCGGCCGCGGGAGAGTACATACAGGCCTTTCCAGAGTACGGACCGGAACGCATGGGTGCTCCGGTCGCTTCCTTCAACCGTATTTCCTCTGCTCCAATCAGAATACACTCGGCAGTTGCAGAGCCGGACGTTGTGGTGATTCTGGATGCCACCCTGCTTAGGTCTGTGCCTGTGGCCGACGGTCTGGCCGAGGACGCCGTCGTGGTCGTGAACACTGACAAGACGCCCGCGGCTATGCGTGAGCACATCGGTCTGGAGGGTCGAAGCATATTCACCGTCGACGCGAACCGGATTGCGATGGACACGCTGGGACGACCGATTCCCAATACTCCGATGCTCGGGGCGGTGATACGGGCCACCGGGGTACTGGAGTATGATTTGTTCATGGAATCAATGAAGGAGGAGCTTGAGAAGAAGTTTGGCAGTCGCCCGGAGATTGTCGAGGGCAACCTGAAAGCAATTGAACGTGCCTACAAGGAGGTGCAGGGCGAGTGAAAGCGGACGAATCTGTTCCCATCTCTGAGGGTGAGAGAGATTTCTCCGGAACGCCGAAGCCGGGTGCCACCTGGAAGGAAGTGCCGAGGGGTGGCGTGGTGATGTGGGGCGGCAATGCGCGCACATATGAAACCGGCGACTGGAGGAGTATGCGGCCAATCTACGATTCTGAGGTCTGCATCCAGTGTCGCCTGTGCTGGATATACTGCCCGGATTCTGCCATTGAGGTAAATGATGAGGGCGAAGTGATCGGCGTGAATCTCTTCCACTGCAAGGGCTGCGGGATCTGCGCCTTCGAATGCCCGGTGGATGCGCTCAAGATGGTGCCTGAAGACCAGTCTGATCATGCGTGAGGGGAGATGAAACTGATGAGCTCAGCCGCGCAACCGCGTGTGGCCCTGACGGGGAATGAGGCCATAGCCCAGGCCATGAGGCAGATCAACCCCGATGTGGTCGCCGCATACCCGATAACGCCGCAGACGGAAATTGTGCAGATGTTTTCCAGTTTTGTCGCCGATGGAGAAGTGGACACCGAGTTTGTGCGCGTGGAAAGTGAGCACAGTGCCATGAGCGCGGTGATCGGATCTGCCGCTGCCGGGGCCCGGGCGATGACAGCCACGTCGGCAAACGGACTGGCCCTGATGTGGGAGATGGTGTACATAGCAGCGTCCTACCGATTGCCCATAGTGATGCCTGTGGTGAACCGCGCCCTCAGCGGACCCATCAACATTCACTGTGACCATTCCGATAGTATGGGGGCCCGGGATTCAGGGTGGATCCAGCTGTATTCGGAGAATGCACAGGAGTCCTATGACAATGTGATCCAGGCCATTCGCATAGCAGAGCATCCCGACGTGCAGCTGCCAGTGATGGTCTGCATGGATGGTTTCATCATCAGTCACGCCCTGGACAATCTCCATCTCATGACCGATGATGCGGTTCGCGAGTTTATCGGAAACTTTGAGCCGGCGTATTCGCTGCTCGACGTCGACAACCCGATTACCGTCGGCCCCCTGGATCTGCAGGACTGGTACTTCGAGCACAAGAGACAGCAGGTCGAGGGATCATACAACGCCCTCGAGGTTATTCCCGAAATCGGTCGCGAATACGGGAAGGTATCCGGACGCGAGTACGGATTCTTCGAGGAGTACCGCACCGAGGACGCCGAGGGAGTGATTGTCGTGCTCGGCAGTACCGCCGGCACTGCCAAGGACGTGATCGACGCCATGCGCGCCGACGGTCACAGGGTTGGGCTCCTGAAGCTGCGGGTCTTCCGACCTCTCCCGGTGAACGAGCTGATCCGGGTGCTGGCGGGACGTCCCGCGGTTTCGGTCATGGATCGCTCCGATACGTTCTCCACTGCGGGCGGACCGGTCTACCATGCGGTCCGCCACGCCCTGTATGATTGCGACGAGCGACCCCAGGTGCGCAACTATGTGTATGGCCTGGGTGGGCGCGATGTGAGACCTGGCGATATTCGCAGAGTACTGGACGAGACCCTCGAGGTGGCCAGTAGCGGTCGGATAGCCCGGCCGATCACGTACTTGGGTGTTCGCGAGTAGGGAAGGGTGAGGTCTGTGGCGACCAATTTGCGCCAACTGTCGAAGAGGGAAGTCACGCTGACGGGCGGTCATCGCATGTGCGCCGGATGCGGTGCTCCCATAATGGTCAGGCAGATGATGGCTGCTGCCGATACGCCGATTGTTGCCTCGGTGTCCACCGGGTGCCTGGAGGTGGCCACCACCATATATCCGTACAGCGCCTGGGCCAACCCGCTGATACACAGCGCTTTCGAGAATTCCGCGGCGACCGTGAGCGGTGTTGAGGCTGCATATCGCTCGCTCAAGGCCCAGGGTAAGATTGATCGGGAGATCAAGTTCATCGCCTTCGGCGGTGACGGAGGAACGTACGACATCGGACTGCAGTCTCTCTCGGGTGCGATGGAGCGCGGTCACAACATGGTGTACGTGTGCTATGACAACGGGGCCTATATGAACACTGGCATTCAGAGATCCAGTGCCACTCCCAAAGGAGCTGACACCACCACCAGCCCGGCCGGCAAGAAGGTGCCGGGTAAGCCCGAGCATCGCAAGGATCTCACTGCGATTATGGCTGCTCACAACATTCCGTATGTTGCCCAGACCACCCCGGCGCACTGGCGAGATCTGGTGACCAAGACACAGAAGGCACTCGCGGTTGACGGTCCTGCCTTCATCAATGTCCTCGCCCCGTGCCCGCGCGGCTGGCGGATTCCCCCGGAGGAGACGATAGACATTCTCAGGGCGGCCGCCGATACCTGCTTCTGGCCTCTGTTTGAAGTGGACGACGGAGTGTGGAAGATCACGTACCGTCCCAGGGAGAAGAGGCCGGTTGAGGAGTGGCTGAAGCGACAGGGACGCTTCCGGCACCTGTTCCGCAAAGAGAACCGCCCCATACTCGACGATCTGCAGGCGGAGGTTGACCGCAACTGGAAGCGACTGCAGCAACTCGAGAGCCTGAACGGCGACGGAGAGTAGGGGGCATTTCGGAGGGATTTCACGGGCGGAGGCGGCGACCGGACGCCGGTCTCCGCCCGGTGATGCGGTGCGGATTGAAGACGGGGATCATTTGACTTGATTCGCCCCAGGGGTCGATGCTATAATGCTTACTGCGTCACGGATTCTTGAAAGAGTAGCGTTGGTCTGGGG
>JAWOBW010000094.1:0-2948 GCA_046484105.1 Bacillota bacterium | reverse complement strand
CCTGCATGAAGAACAGGGGCAGGTGCCAGGCGGCCCAGACCGCCCCGAGTATGAGGCCGGCTGACAGGGCACTGCACCGCGCCTGCGGCTGATCCAGCCAGAAGCCGAAGCAGGCCTATCTCCTCGGGCAGTGGAAAGAGCAGGGCGAAGGCGAACACGGAGATGAGTCTAGCGGGACTCAGCAGCTGTTCGATGCTCATGATATTGAGGGGCGAGTTGGAGATACCAGCTGTGGCCGCCACAAGGGCCGTGATGAGATTGAGAAGCGGGTAGAACAGGATGATCAGGGCCCACCACCCGGCGGGCGTGGGCCGCTTCACATCGTCCACTGCCGATCGTACCGGCCAACCGTCACCATAACAGAGCGCGCACATGTGCTGCAAGTGGAGTGAGGCCGAGAGGGCCAGCCACCTGCGCGAATGCGCCGGGCAGGTGCACGGACGGTGCCCTTACCGCACCGCGCGAGGAGATCGCACTCATCCGCGGCCAGTCCACCCGACGGGTGCTTGCACATAAAGCCCTCCTCCGACACATAAAGATGACTGGAATAAACCGTGGAAGAGGGGTCACCTTGCGCTACGTGCTGGTCACCTTCACCGTCCTGCTGTTGATACTGGTCATCATCATTCCCTGGACCATTATGAGTGGTGTTCGGGATCGAGGCAGGGCGGATCCCGGGCGGGGAGAGGAGGAAGTGGAGGACGGTACTGACGAAGACCACTACCCGCCCAATCCGACGGTGGAGGTGTTTGTCAGCCGCAGGCAGGAAATATCCGTCCTCACCCTGGAGGAATACGTGGTGGGAGTGGTTGCCGCCGAGATGCCGGCCAACTTCCACCTGGAGGCACTGAAGGCCCAGGCGGTGCTGGCCCGAACCTACGCCGTGGCCAAGCTCCGCCAGTTCGGCGGCAGCGGCACCGCCGCCAGCCCGGAGGCAGACATTTCGGACAATCCCGACTTCGACCAGGCCTGGATCGACAGCGAGCAGATGCGTGATCGCTGGGGGTTTCTGGGTTACTGGCTGAACCGGGCCAAGATCGAGGAGGCGGTGGAGGCCACGAGAGGCCTGGTCGTCACCCACGAGGGTGATCTGATTGAGGCCGTGTATCATTCGACCTCCGGGGGAAGGACGGAAGACGCCTCCGATGTCTGGGGCAATGCCTTTCCGTACCTGCCGAGCGTTCCCTCACCGCACGAGGATCACTCCCCCTACTTCCTGACCCAGCACCGGTTCAGCTGGGACAGACTGGCCCAGCTGGTGGGAGTCAGCGGTGCCCTGCTGGCCGCTTCCTCGGAGAATCCCGCCATCCCGGCCATCGAGGTCACGGTCCTCACCGGGACGGGTCGCGTAGCCCAGGTGACGGTGGGGGGAAGGGAATTCTCCGGCAGGGACATCCGCGGGCTGCTCAATCTGCCATCGACGTGGTGGGAGATTGAAGAGGATGTGGACGGCGTCACCTTCTGGGTTCGCGGCTTCGGACACGGCGTGGGTATGTCCCAGTACGGCGCCGACGGAATGGCGGAGGAGGGTTATTCCTTCCGCGAAATCATCTCCCACTACTACCCCGGTTGTGCCCTTCGCTCCCTGGAGGAGGTCACCGCAGTGCGGCGGTGATCGCTGGCGTGTATTGCCAGAGTGTTTTCTGGCAATACTACCAGGCGAAGGGAGTGGAGGCATTGGAAAGCAATCGCGTGATGAGACTGGGCAGAGCGCTTCGCCGGGGCGGCCTGTTGTGGGGAGTGGCCCTGTTCTTGCTGGTGTTTCTCTCTCTCACCGTCCGGCCCCCGATGCGGGAGGGTACCGGGAAGGGATCTGCAGAACCTGTCGCCGACGAGATGGCCTTTGAATGGGCACTTGTTGCCCCCGCGGGCGACATCTCTCCGCATCCCGGGGCGGTGGGGGGTGCTTTCATCGACGGTGCCGCCGTCGCCGCCGGCCGGGATGTGGCAACCGCCCACCTGCAGCGGATGATCCTCAGCGGGGCGGAGATCAGCCTGCGCGGGACGGACGGAACGCCCCCGCACGTGACCCTGATCCTTCATCCGGTGGTCCAGGCAACTGCCGAGCATGCCGCCCCGGTGGCCGCGGTGGAGCCCTCCCCGGAGCCGCCAGCGGGACCGGCCATAGTGGAGGCGCCGGCGGCGGTCTCTGAGGAAGAAGACGCCGCGCCACAGCCGCGTGAGGAGAGCGAACCGGAGGCGGAGGAGACGCCACCGGTTGCCCCCCGCGGCCAGCTCCCAGAGGGTGTGGTGGCTCTCCCCGTGCAGGGCGAGATAGTCACGGACTTCGGTTGGGTGCGGTGCGCGACCCTGGACGAGTGGTTGTTTCACCCCGGTGTCGACATCAGTGTTCCCCCGGGCAGCGAGGTGCGGTCAGTCTCCGACGGACAGGTCCTGGACGTCGTCGATGAGTCGGCCTCCGGGGTGACGGTGACTGTCTCCTCTGGCGATCTCGTATTCGTGTATGGGGCGATGGCCTCGGCCGAGGTCAGCCCGGGAGACGAGGTTTCGGAGGGAGACGTGGTGGGTGTGACCGGTGAGTCTCCCCCCCGCGATGCGGCCCTGCCGCCGCACCTGCACTGGGAGATCCGCGACCGGGAGGGACAACCCCTGCAGCTGGTGGTCTCGTCCACCGGAGTGGCCATCAGCCGCTGAGGCCGGGGCCGCCAGGTTCCGGAGCCGGGAGGGTATGTTTGTTCTCCCACTGCATATACATGTATTGCGGATTTCCGGCAGGGGGGGACTCAGGTGAGAGACTACATCTGGCGACGGGTCCTGGAGGTTAGCAGGTACATTGCCAAGACGGGCTCCACGGTGCGCGATGCGGCCGGTGTATTTGAGGTGAGCAAGAGCACGGTGCACAAGGATGTGAGTGAGAGGCTGCCCAAGATTGACTCGCGTCTGGCCGGCAGGGTGCGGGGCGTTCTCGAGCGCAACAAGGCGGAAAG
>JAWOBW010000290.1:0-3364 GCA_046484105.1 Bacillota bacterium | reverse complement strand
AAGCCAGAGGAAAGCACGGCAAACGACTTCGAGAACGCCCTTACCGAGTTCGTAAACGGCGAACCCATCAGCAAACCCCTGACCAACCCGCTGGGCTGCAATGTCAAGTGGGAGGGAAGGGATCCGCACTGGATGCCACCCGAGGCGGAGGACCTGGTTAAGGGCTGACTCTGCCGGAAGATCAGGAGGCGGCAGGCGATTGTTGAAGCTGCAAGCCGGCATGCTTTGCGCGAGTCCTAGTCGGCGCCCCGGGGATTGAGAGGAGTTCGCTGAGCGGTGACCTTCACGGAGATGGACCCGGGGCAACTCAATGACATCAGACACCTGTTCCCCGGCCTCCGGCTGGAGATGGTGCTCGATTCCATCGCCTGCGGGAATACCTTCGGGCGCCTGTGGACCGTGGACCCGGCAGATCCCGGTGTCCTGTCCCTGCTGTGGGACGGGGGCAACAACAAGTTCTATCTGACCGCCGGGCGTCAGGCCTCCGGGTCACTCGCCGCCCTCGGTCGACTGGTGGGAGGAGAGATCCGGGAGGCCGCCCACGAGTGCGGTGTGCTGTACTTCGGGGTGTGCGCCCTGTCGGCCGCGGCCGAGGGGCTGGCCGGGGCGGCCTTCGGCGGATTCCTCACCGGACGGCGTGATAGTCTGTTCTTTCGGGCCCCCGCTGCCAGGTCCGTCCGCCGCGGACCGGACCCGGAGGGGATCAGCTTTCTTCCCATTGATCAGGAGTTCCTGTCCGGTGCCGGGTCGGTAGTTGAGGCCGTGCGGCGGGAAATCGAGTGGATGTGGCCGTCGGTGGAGCACTTTCTGCGAGGCGGTTGGGGCACCGCGGCCGTGGCCGGCGATGAGGTGCTGTGCTGGTGCACGGCGGAGTACGTGGGGCGGCGGCTCTGCGGGATCGGCATTGAGACGGTGCCCGAGGCGCGGAACAGGGGACTGGGTACGGCCACCGCCGCCCGCGTGGTGGCCGAGGCGGGGAGGCGCGGGTGCAGTCCCAACTGGGAGTGTGGGGTCGACAACCCCCCCTCAATCCGGGTGGCCGAGAAACTGGGTTTTCAGCTTGAGGAGCGCACCTCCTTTCTCGTCGGCAGGTTTGAATGAAGCGGGGCGGCGCGGGTCTCCGCGAGGGTTGTTCATCAGGGGGGGAGTCACATGAGGGAGAAACTGCTGGAGCAGGTGAGCGGCATGGGCCTGGCTCTCGTGGGGGTGGCCGATCCACGGGAATTCGAGAGGCACCCGCGAGTTCGCCGGACATCGATCAGCGAGGAGTACTGGCCCCGGCCGCGGGAGGTGTGGCGCAACTGTCGGTCGGTGATCGTGGTCGGTCTTTACTGTCCCGAGGAGGTCTTTGACGCCCTGGTCAGATACGGCGACAGGCGGGCCATCTTCTACGCGGAGATAATCACGAGTAGCCTGCGTCGAATCGGCGACTGGATGAGGGAGCGGGGCTGGGAGGCCCGCATCGCGCAGGACATATCACACAAGCGGGCCGCGATCCTGGCCGGGCTCGGCCACCCGGGCAGAAACACGCTGGTGGCCAATCCCCGATACGGCTCGAATCTTCGCTTCGGAGTGCTGCTGACCGACGCAGAACTGCCCTTCGATGAGGGGAACGATCCCCTTGCCGCGGAGCTGTGTCGGGACTGCCGGCGCTGCGAGCAGGTGTGCCCGTCGGGGGCGATCTCGAACTACCATCTGGATTTCTCCCGGTGCCTGATTCCCGCGGCCGAGGGTTGGCCAGAATGGGACGAGGAGAGGGCACTGGCGGCCCGGCGGATGCAGCGGAGGGGTGAACACCTGGAAGTTGAGTGCAATTTGTGCCAGAAGATGTGTCCCCTGAACCGGTCGACGCCGGGCGAGTGCGAGAGCGGGGATTGAACCTGCGCTGAGATTTCTCACGGACCCCTCGCCCGGATGTACTCTGCCACATCGGCATTGAAGCGGATGTCCTCGACGCGGAACACCGCCCAGGGATCCCCCTGGTCAAACCAGGTGACCGCACCCGTTTTCAGGGCGTCGGCTCCTCCAATGTCGCCCCAGCGGGCCTCGGCGATCCACAGGGTCCTGGCCTCGTCGGTGGCATCCCGGTAGCGCATGGTCTCGAGGAAGAGGACCAGGTCCGTCTCGGGATCAAAGCGGACCACGATGCTCATGCGCTCGTCCCCGAAGGAACCTCCAGCAGGGCCGTCTCGTCGTCAATTGGCTCCCAGCTCACCCGCGGTCGGTTACCAGGATCCCCGGGAGCCAGAAGGACTCCGCCCACAACCCCTGATTCGCCGCCTGGTCCACCTTGGGTTCGCCTTCAACCACACCGAAAGGCATCTCCAACCGGGCCTTCCCATCGAGGTAGTACTCGTTGACCCTCATCACGAGCAGGCCGAAGAAGGTCAGTTCTATGTAGTGGCGGTAACCGCGCCCGGCGTCGTGGATGAAGCGGAAACGTCCCGGGAAGGTGACCGGACCGAGGCGCATTTTCGCCCTCCCGGAGATGATGGCGGACCGGATCAGCGGGACAGTGTCACCGTAAATGCGGCGGTAGAAGCGCTCGACCGGTGGAGGCAGATCTTCCCTCAGGGGGACGACATCCATCGCGGCGGGCAGCTGTGTCGGAGGTGGTAAAGGGGCCGGCTCAACTCTCAGTCCAACCCAGATCAGCAAGACGAGAGCGGCGAGTGCGCCCCCACCGATGATGAGAATTCTCACATCGATTCCCCCATTCACTGGATGTCTCTGCGCTGAATCGTGGGCTCCTGCGGCACCAACTAATAGTATCCGAAAGGCAGACCTGCGGCAACGGGGTGTGTCGCACGGGCGGTGGCTTTTCGTCGATTCCCGCAGGTTGACGGGGGAGGCATCTGGGGAGCTGCTGCGGGGCGCTGAGCACCGCCTGCGACTCGTGGCGGCACAGCTGGTGCGCCTCTTCTTCTGAGCATCATTGCTCGGACCTCCCACAGCAACGTTCCCAGCTTATGGATGACCGGGACACTTCCCGTCTGGCTGAGGATGTATGAAAAACAATAAATACCTCAGTATAAAGTATGGTTTTCAGGTAATAATTTTAGCTTTTTGCTGTGTTTTCATTTTGTCTATACCAGCAGGTGCGAATGAAGTAAAGGAATTGAGTTTTAAAGAAGCGATTCATTGGGGTATTGAAAAAAACTACGATTTACAAAGCATGCGTAACAGTATTAATGAACTGGAAAGAAATTTAAAAATTCTGGATGCTTCCGAATCTTTGCAGACCGATTTAAGGATAACACCCATCTGGCATTTTGGGTATAAAGGAGAAGATATTGAAGAAGGGGATGTACCGGAAATGGTTGAAAAATCTTTTACTACTGCTGCTCAGGTCAATCTGAAATCT
>JAWOBW010000289.1:0-12598 GCA_046484105.1 Bacillota bacterium | reverse complement strand
TGGTGCGGGCGCCCCTGTCCGGACAGCGCGCCTTCACTGCACGCGTCTGGCGGGCAGTCGGGCCCTGTGTGCAGGGATTCGGGGTGGAACCGGTCTTCACCGCGAGGGCCCTGCGCGCGGGCTTCAGGCTGGAGGAAGTTGCCACCTCCATGCGCCACCGTGTAACGGGAATGTCGCCCCGGCACATACTCCACCGGGCGAGGCAGATGTGGGATGTGTTCCTCGGGCTGCTGCGTCTGTTTCTCTGCACCGAGGAGGTGGCCAGGCTTCGGAATGGCCGCTGACATCGCCACCGCTCTCCTGGTGCTGTTCGGCTTCCACCACATCAATGGCTGGGGGCGGAGCTGGGCGGTGAATCTCGGATTGCTCCGGCGCAACACGCTGGGTGAGTGGATCCCCACCTCTGTGGCCTTTCCCGCCGTGGCAGTGCAGGGGCTCGCGCTGCTATTTCTGGGTGGCCCACTGGCATTTGCCGGGGCCGCGGGACTCGTCTTCGCCGGTGTGGGGCTGTATGATGACCTGTGCGGGTGCCGGGACCGGCGACAGCTGGCCGTCAAGGGCTGGCGGGGACACCTGGGTGCACTTCGGCGAGGGAGACTCACCTCCGGGGCGGTGAAGCTGCTCGTCGGGGGCACTGCCGCCCTGATTCTGACGGCGGCATTTGTCCCCGGGAGCGCGGCATCTGTCGTGCGCGACGCCCTGGTGGTGGCCCTGTCCGCCAATGCCATCAATGCTCTGGATGTGAGACGGGGCAGGGCGGGGAAGGCGCTGCTGCTGGGTCTCGTTGCCCTGACGGGACGGGGCGACGGGGGCATGCTGATGATTTTTCCCGTGCTGGTCTTTCTGCCCAAGGATCTGTGCGGTGAGGTGATGATGGGCGATTGCGGGGCCAATGGATGGGGGGCGATGCTGGGAGCTGCGGCGGTCGCCAGCGGGGGGGCGGTCCTCCGCTGGGGGTTGCTGGGAGCACTGTTGGCACTGCAGGTCGCAGCGGAGACGGTGACCCTGAGCCAGATCATCCGCAGCTGTCGGCTCCTGACCATTCTGGACGAAGCCGGGACCTAGATTTCCAGACCTGCCAGAATTGTTACATTGCCGGTTCGCGATAGGTGAGCTATCCTTTCAACGTACCCCATCATCATTTCTTCGTAATCCGAGACCAGAGGGAGGGTGGAGATTGAGGTGGCAACCTGTACTCCTCATTCTCGCCGTTTTGCTGGGAGTTTGCTTCAGTGTTCAGTTTCTCAGCCAGCGGCACTACAGCTGGGGAGGTCTGGAGGTCAAGATCCAGACCGCCATCGTTCCCTCCGGATCCACCCGCCTGGACATTCCTCCGGTGGGTCGGCTCACGGCGGACACCCATCCCCTTCCCTTCAGAATTGAGATGTCCCTGCGTCACATCGAGATGCAGTCGATGTCGGTCATGATTGACGGCGCCGTCTCGGGCACTTTCCTGCCCGATCTGCAGGAGCAGGTCCGGCGCATTGGACTCTCCTACGTCCTGTCGCTGATGATTGTCGGCGCACTGTCTGCCACTGCTGCCGCCCTGATGCTCAATCTGCGGGATCCGAGATCCCTGGTCATGGCCTTCGCCTCGGGCCTGATCCTGGTGGCTGTCCTCAGCTCCGCGGTCTATGCCTCCTACGATGCCTCGGCTTTCTACCATTACCGGCTGGAGGGACCGGTGGCGGCCTTTCCCGAGGCCCTCACCGCGCTTCAGCAGGGGATGAGCCAGCTGGAAGTCCTCCGACAGGAGATGCGCACCCTGGGTGCCAGCCTGATGCAGCTGTACGGTGCCGGAGGACGCCTGCCCGCCCTGGAGGGACCTGATGGCGGCTTCAGCCTTCTGGTTGTGGGCGATATTCACAACAATGTCCCCGCCGTCGACTTCGTGGGCGGGGTGGTGGCCAGCTATCCCGTCCGCGCCGTAGTTGACCTCGGTGATCTGACGGACTGGGGCACACCGCTGGAGGCCCGAATCGCCCGGGAGATCGGCAACCTGGGTGTTCCCTACCTCTTCGTACCCGGAAACCACGAATCCGCCGGGATGCTGGAGGCGATGGGCGAGCTAGCCAATGTGACCATCATCGACGGCACCTTCGAGCTGGATGGCATCCGCTTTCTCGGGTTTCCCGACCCTTCCTCGGGGCGCGATTCTCCCGCCGAGGCTTCGACTGGCGAATTCGACGCGCTGTCGACGAGGTACCAGCTGGAGGCCCGGAGGTCGGCCCGGGAGGAGCCGGACTTTCTCCTGGCTGTCAGCCACGATCCCCGCCCGGTGCAGGGCCTGGTGGGAGAGGAGCTCGTTGACGTTGCGGCCTACGGCCACACCCACCGGTTGGAGGTCCTCGTCACCGAGGGCGAAAAGACCGTCAGCATAAACCCCGGCTCCACGGGCGGGGCTGGAGTGAGGGGGCTACTGGCCGCCCGCGAGATACCCATGACTGCACTGCTGCTTCACTTCGACCGGGAGGACGCGGGGCGGATTGGTCTCCGGGCCATAGACAGCGTGACTGTGAGCCGGGCGAACGGAATGTTGACCATCAAGCGAGAGCTTTACCGCGCGCAGATCGACGAGATCAGCGATTCCCCCGACTGACCCTACGCCAGTTCTGCTGCCTGAGATTCTCCATCGCCTCCTCTGCGCTTCTGCGCAGATGTTCGTCCTCGCGCGGGGGGCCGTAGCGGACGGCCTCATATGTTTCCAGAAGCCGGTGTATGCTGCGGACCGGCTCAGCCGTCGAGAATCCTGCCCTCTCGATTAGACGCCCGCAGAAGTCTCGCGGGGTCTGGAACGGGCTGGGCGGGCAGAAGCCCCTGACGGTGAGGATCAGCTCCCGGTACAGCTGGCGCACCCTCTGTTCGGTGGCGGTGCGGGCGGGCGTTCTCGTGGTCGAGGAGCCAGGGCCCGGGCTGACGAGCTGGCGGAGGCGGCGACCGAGGGCGCCCGGATCCCACAGCGAGATTCGCTCCTCGCTGTACTCCGCGTCGTCTTCTGGCGGTCCCGGATGGCGCAGGCGCCTGAAGGCCCAAATCAGCGCGGCGGCGACTATCAGTGCCCCAACGATGCGGAGAGCAATCAGGATCGCAGCCCCCAGCGGGGATTCGGCCGCGGGTCCTAATTCCCCCAGGTCCGGCGGTTCAGCCACCTCCACCTCGGGCATCTCCCCATCCTGGGGTATGAAGCGCGCGAGGAGATTGTATGCGAGATAGGCGAGGTAGGCGAAGGGATAGACGGCGAAGACTATGATCTCGGCGGCCAGTGACCACGCCCGGGACAGGGCGGAACCCACTGCGGCCCAGAAGCCGGGAGCCGAGAGGCTGACCAGCAGCAGGGTGGCGGCCAGGGGAACCGCGACGAGGAGAGTGATGATGGCCCACCGCCCCCGCCATCCCAGGCGGCTCTCGCTGGGCGTGGGAGTGATCAGCGCCGCCCGGGCGGCCACCGACGAGCCCACCAGGGCTAGCGGGAGAAGAAGCACTGGCCACACCGGGTACCACCCCGCACTGTACTTCAGTACCAGCAGCATGACGGCCGTGAGCCCGCACCCGCGCACTGCATTGGCCGTTATCATGTGGGCGTCGGGACGGATGCTGGCGGCGAGGGCGCGGTAGACGAGGACTCCGAGGTAGATCAGAGAAATCACGGCATAGGGGAAATACTCGGGCGTGAAGAGACGGAAGATGCCCGCCTCCAGCGCGTCTCGGTTGTGCAGCCACCAGATGGTCGCCGTCCACAGGAGGGAGAAGCAGAAGACTCCCGTCGCCGCCCGTCGCGGCGAGGCGGAGGCGACATGCCACAGAAGTGCGGCGATGGCGGCCGGGACGTAGAGCGCAATCGCGGCGGAGGCGCCGTCCACGATGGCCCGGTCTCCGGGCAGGCTGAAGCCCAGGACATGGGCGGCGGGTATCAGCCAGCACAGGTCGATCGAGGCCCGCATCAGCGCGGTCAGTATCCGGTTATTCAGTGGAGTGTCCCCAGCGAGCTGCAATCTCTGCCCACCTCCCACTTCCACCGAGATTATAGCAGGGTACGCCGGGAATGTTGGGAGCGTGATCGTCCCCGGAGTACACCAACGTGACCGACTGCCCCTGGCGCACCATGCGTCCCAGCTGGGAGCGAAGGTCCTCAGTTATCACCGCGGAGATGACGACCACAGCCGAATTGCACAGGTCCCCGCGGGCGTGCAGCCTCAGGGTCCGCTCCAGCGGCGTGCTGCCGTGAGGGGCGGTCCGCGCCAGGGCTGAGAGGATCCTGCGCAGCTGACGGGGATGCGACGATGGGGGCACCTGCAGCAGCGGGGCGCTCTCCTCCCTGCTCTCCTTCTGCAGGTTGCCGTTGGCGTACAGGCCGACGCGATACCCACTGTCCGCCGCATGACGGGCGATCGACGCCGCCGCGGTTATGGACAGCTCCAACAGTTCGGGGACGGTGCCGTGCCAGGCGGTGACCATGGTGCGAAGATTCAGGAAGATGAGCAAGTCGGGGCTGCGGATGCCCTCCATCTGCCTGGTCATCAATTCTCCCGCCGTTGCCGTCGCGGGCCAGTGCACGAAGCGGAGAGGATCTCCAGGTTCGTAGGGACGCGCCCCGGCGACGGAAAAGGGGTCCCGGAAGAGCCACCTCTGGCGCTCCGGGTCGCCGAAGGGATGGTCCGAGGCGATGTCCAACTCCCTCAGCGGTACGGTGATCGGATAGACGAGGAAATGCAGCCTGTCCCACGTCCCCTTCTCCGCGAAGGTGAGTCCCAGGGGATCCCACACCCGAATGGTCGAGGGTCCAACGGGATAGTATCCGCGGGCGGTGAGGGTGACGCGGTAGGTGCGCCTCATCCTCTGAAACCAGGCCATGCCGGTCCTGATGATGAGGCTTCCCCTCGATGATTCCCCCGGGGTGCCCAGGTGAAACCCCTTCTGGGGCACGAAGTCGGTCAGTTCCACCCAGGGCAAGGGGAGGAAGGTGGGATTGTCCATCTCCACCTGCAGTTCCAGGGTCTCGCCGGTCAGGCAGCGGTCCGCGGCGGCCCGGTGTCGGTAGGTGAGGTGGGCGACCGCCGACCGCGCCCACAGATGGCCCGCGACCAGGGTCAGGGAGACCGCCAGCGTCATGAAGGTGACGGCGGGCGTCTCGGTCAGCACCCCGATGGTGAGAAGGATGACGAAGAAGGCCCACAGGATCGTGTGGCGGTTCATCGTCACTCACCGGGCACCGGGACGGATTCCAGGATGTCCGTCAGCACGGCCTCGCCCTCGCGCCCGCGCAGCCAGCTCTCCTCGCTGGCGATTAGGCGGTGACCGAGGACCGGCAGCATCAGGCGCTGCACATCATCGGGGATGACATAATCGCGGCCGTTGAGAAAGGCGAGGGACCGGGCGGCACCGGCGAGCATGACTGCACTGCGGGGGCTGGCTCCCAGCTCGATCCCGGGAGACTTTCGCGTCTTGCGGACGCAGGCGATGATGTAGTCGCGCAGGTCGTCGCGGAGGTGAACCTCGGTCGCGGCCCGGGACATCCGGACGATGTCGTCCGGCGTGACCACCGCCTCGACCATCTCCTCGGGATCCCTCGGCGAGCGGTATCGCCGCACGATCTCCGCCTCGTCCACCTCGGAGGGATATCCCAGGAAGACTCGCATGAGGAATCGGTCCAGCTGGGCGCTGGGCAGGGGGAAGGTGCCTGACATCTCTACCGGATTCTGGGTGGCGACCGTGATGAAGGGGCGCGGCACCGGCCGCGTCACCCCCCCGACGGTGACCTGACGCTCCTGCATGCATTCCAGAAGGGCCGACTGGGTGCGCGGAGTGGCGCGGTTGATCTCGTCGGCCAGCAGTATGTTGGTGAACACCGGACCCGGCTGGAAGTGGAATTCGCCCTTCTTCGGGTCGTATGTGTTGACACCGGTCACATCGGACGGCAGAAGATCCGGGGTGAACTGAATCCGCTTGAAGTCGAGTCCCGTGATGACGGCGAGGGTGCGGGCCAGCATGGTCTTGCCGACCCCGGGTACATCCTCAATGAGCACGTGTCCGTTGCTCAGGAGGCCGGTAAGGAGCAGGTCAACAGCCTCGGCATATCCCACGATCACTTCGGCTATGGCGCTCTTCATTCGGGAAATGATGGCAGCTGGGCCGGGATCGGTCATGGCTGTGGTCCCTCCTCGTGCTCTCGGAGCAGGAATCTGTGGCCGTGCTAGCTAATTCTCTATGAAGCATATCATCTATAGCTCTCAAATACATCCCGCAAATCGCGGGTGAGGGGACAGGTAACTTCATGTTGAAGCGAGAGGATTTTCTCGACGCCAGGGACGCCCTCAGAGGCGTAACGGAACCGACGCCGCTGCAGTACTCGGCGACCTTCAGCAGGTACACCGGTCACAGGATCTGGGTCAAGCCTGAGAACCTGCAGAAGGTTGGAGCCTTCAAGACCAGGGGGGCGTACAACCGGCTGCGCAGGATGACTCCGGCTCAGAGGGAGCGCGGGGTGATAACGGGATCCTCGGGCAATCACGCCGCCGCCCTGGCCTGGGCCGCCTCCCAGTTCGACGCCCGCTGCATCGCGGTGATGCCGGAGGATGCTCCGGAGTCAAAGCAGAGAGCTGTCAGGGGATACGGCGCCGAGATCACGCTGCACGGCCGATACAGCGACGAACGAAAGAGGCTGGCCCGGGAAATGGCCCGGGAGCTGGACATGACGTACGTGGACTCCACTGACGACGAGGACATCATGGCGGGACAGGGGACCTGTGCCCTGGAGATCATCGAGGAGATGCCGGATGTCGACGTCATAGTGGGGCCGATTGGCGGTGGCGGGCTGTTGGCCGGCGTGTCCAGAGTTGTTGCACTGGTGCGCCCAGGCGTGTCGGTGATCGGAGTGGAGCCGGAGGGCTCCTGCTCGATGTACCAGTCGGTCCGGGCCGGCAGGCCCGTCTCAGTGCAGATCGACACGGTGGCGGACGGACTGCGCATCCCCCGGCCCGGGGAGCTGCCCTTTTCCTACGTGAGCCGCCACGTGGACTCCTTCCATCAGGTATCAGAGGATCAGATCACCGACTCGCTGCTTCTCATCCTCGAGAGGATGAAGCTGCTGACGGAGCCGTCGGGGGCGGTATCCCTCGCCGGCGTCCTGGACGGGGCAGTCCCCGACGAGGGAAAACGGGTGGTTGCCATACTGAGCGGCGGCAATGTTGACAGTCGGTTTCTCGGAGACCTCATCCGCCGGGGTCTGCAGATCGACTGGGGTCCCGAGATGCGCCCGTGAGGGGGGCTCGCCTTGATTGAGAGATTCCTGGATGTCGCATTGACTGCCCGCGAGGTCGGCTGTAGGGACCTGGACGGAGTTGGGGTGGTGGCGGTGGATATCCTGCGGGCGTCAACGACTATCACTGCCGCCCTCGGAGCTGGTGCCCTGGGCGTGTGGCCGGTGGCAGACCCCGACCGTGCCCGCTGTCTGGGCCGGAGGCTGGGAGGCCTGGTGGGTGGTGAACGCGAGGGGTTGCCGCTTCCGGGGTTCGATCTGGGCAACTCGCCCCGCGAGTACACGCGGGAGGTGGTCGGCGGCAGGCCAATTATCCTGACCACCAGCAACGGCACCCTGACCCTCGTCAATGCGCGGGCGGCCGGGTGGGTGGTGGTCGGATGTTTCAACAACCTGGGGGCAGTCGCCTCCTGGGTACAGAGGCGTTCAGGTGGGCCGGTGCTCATCGCCTGCGCCGGGACGGACGGGGGCGAGCGCGTTTCGGGGGAGGACCTGCTGTTTGCGGGTGAGCTGGTGAACCTTCTGACGGGGAGGGATCGCCGGCGATGGCATTTGCGCGAGGGTGCGCTGGCGGCCGGGGAAGGCGCGAGAAACTGCCGCGGCCCGGTGAAACAGGCAGTTGCCGAGATGCCCCACGCGCGCCGCCTGGTCCGCCTGGGTTTGGGCGATGACATCGCCTGGGCGGGCGAGGTCGACAGCAGTGACACCGTGGGAATGATGCTCGAGGATTCTGCGGGCAGGCCGTATGTGAGGGCGACGGGAGATGGGAGCCGTGGGTGATGTCCGAACTCTTCTGCGGATAGGACTGCTGGCGGCAGTCACCGCGGCCCTGTCATTTCTCCGCGTGCCCCTACCCTTTTCCCCCGTTCCGGTCACGGGGCAGACCCTGGGGACCATGCTGGCGGGCCTGGTCCTGGGACCGAGGGACGGGGCGCTGAGTCAGCTGGTCTACGTGCTGATGGGCGCCGTCGGCGCCCCCATATTTGGGGGAATGGGCGGCGCGGCCGTGCTCGTGGGGCCGACCGGAGGCTACCTGGTGGGCATGATTCCCGGAGCCTGGCTCACCGGCGAGGTTTCGCGGCGGGGGAGTGGGACTGTCCTCTCACTCGCCGGCTGTCTGCTCGGAGCTGTGGCCGTGGTGTACGGATTCGGAACCTGGCGTCTCGCCCGGGTGATGGGAATTGACCTCCGGGCGGCTCTGGTCCTCGGGGCGCTTCCGTACCTGCCTGGCGACCTGGTGAAGGCGCTGGCAGCGGTGGGCATTGCCGCGAGGATGCGAGTTCACAGTTGACTGCGTGGAACGGGAGGATGGACTGTGTTCAACCGGTGTGACCCGGCAATCTGCTGGTTTCTGTTTCTGTGTGCGGTCCTGGTCAGCGGGTGCGGTGCACCTGCCGTCGAATCCTCTCCCAGAATCGAGGACGTGGGGGAGACGCCGCTCCCAGATGCCGAGTCCGTCGATCCGGACTGCCTGCACATCGCGCTGCGGTCCGGGGGGTTGACTCTGGATCCTGCGATGATTGGGCCCGACGACTACGCCTCGTCGGTGTTGGCCCGACAGATGTATCGCGGGCTGGTTCGACCGACGCCGGACGGGGTTGAACACGACCTGGCAGTCGGGTGGTCGAGTGAGGATGAGGGCTGGACCTGGGACTTCTTCCTCGATCAGGAGGCGACCTTTCACGACGGCACCCGGATAACGGCGGGACTGATTCGCGAGCAGTGGATCTCCGAGCTGAGAACCGACAGTGATTCGCCCCTGGCCGCGTGCCTGCTCAACGCGGCCGACATCCGGGCGCCCGCCGACGACATCCTGCGCTTTCACCTTTCCCATCCGGATGGACAGTTTCCGTCCGCGGTAGCCACCTGCCCCAACATGCTGGTGAGCGGTCCTTCTACCGGTGAGGTGCCCCTCGGCACCGGTAGCTACCGCTACGGAGGCCTGACGCCCGAGGGTGTGGTGATCCTCAGGGCGGTCGGAAGGCAGGATTTTCGCTCTCTGGTGTTTCACCCGCTGCCCCCGGATTTGGACCTGGGAGAGCCGGAGACCTGGGATCCCGAGATTGCCGACATCCTGGAGTCGGCCGGGGCGGTCATGTATCTGAGGCCGGGCGAGGCCTCCGCCGTTGCCCTCAGGTTGGGCATGTACGTGGATGCCGCACCGGCATTCAATGTGCGCGGCCTGGTGCTGAACGATGGCCGCGATCCCCTCTGTGTCGGGGAGGTGCGCCGGGCCATTTTCTGTGCAGTGGGTGACTCCGCCTCACTGTTCGAGGATGCAGAGGAGCATTCGCGTCATCTCCTTCCCATCTTAACCTGGCTTCCATCCGGGCACGCGCTGGGCGACCTGGTGTCTCAGCCCATGAGCCGGCCGCGGGACCCCGAGCGCGCGGAGGCCCTGCTGGAGTCGGCGGGGTTGTGGCGGGGCGAGGACGGATTCTGGGTCACCGGCGGCATAGCGGACCTCCCGATGCCGGTGAATCTCGAGATGATCGCTCCCGAGGGGGTGTATGCGGGAGGCGAGATCGCTGCCGGGCTGATATCCGATCGCCTGACAGAGGCGGGCTTCCGGGTGCAGACGGAGGTTCTGCCCTGGGTGCGCTTCCTGTCCCGCTATTTCCCCGGCGAGTACGACCTGGCCCTGGTGGGTTGGTCAGAACACTCGCCGGTGGCATCTGCCTTCCTGTTTCCCTGGTTTCATTCCAATGGAGGAGTCACGATAAATGCCGGGGATCGCCTGGGCCTTGACAGCCTTCTGCTGAGCGCCCGTTCGGAGATGTCGGAAGACGAGCGGGCGGCGAAATATGCCGAGGTGCTGGACACGGCTGCGGAGGCGTCCCTGCTCCTGCCCCTGTACACAACGCCGGCACTGCACGCTCTGAGGGGAGATCTCCGTCCCTGCGGCCCCTTCCCCTCCTTCAGCCGGGATGAGTGACCCGCTGGATTCCTCCAACCCAGGCCCGGCACATATACTACATTGAAATCTCATCTCAGGGGAGGTCGTCAGTGGTGACAGAGCGCGAATGCCACATGATCGGGACGCAGCCTCAGTCGCAGCGGGCGCGGGGTGAGGCGGTCCTGGATGACGAGGCGAACACCGTCCGAGTCAGGGTGCGGGACCTGCCGGATCCCTCCTACTTCGGACGTGATCTGACCACCGGGAAGATCTTCAATCTGTTCGAGGTCTGGTTGGATGAACCGCGTCGGGGTCACAGGATATGCCTCGGGTCCATGACCAGAGACGGCGTGCACTGGGTCCTCGACAGGAAGGCGGAACTCGGGGTGCACCTCTTCAGCGATGTCATCATCACCGCCGAGTACGACAGCTGCCCGGCAGTTTCCAGCGGGGTGGTGGTGATGATAGGATGTTGTTGTGGCAGAGATTGAGCCACCAAGATACAGGAGGGCACCATGCGACGGAGAGTGCCGGCGATCTCGTGCTTGCTGCTTGTCATTGCACTATTGCTCATCTTCCGCGCCGGGGACGGTACGGAGGTTCCCGAGCCCGAGGCTGAGACTGCGGTGGTCAACAGCTCCAATCCCGTGACCGGCGGAAGTCTTGACGTGGGCATCACCGGGGATCTGAGGACGCTGGATCCCCATCAGGCTGCGACTGCGGAGGAGAGAATGGCCGCCAGGGCCCTGACTGACTCTCTGTTCCGCTTTGATTTCAGCGATGGCCTGCAGGGAGAACTCCTGACCGGCTGGGAAGTGCGGGAGGACGGTCTGGTTTACGTACTGTACCTGCGACCGGGACTGGAATTCTTCGACGGCACCGCCTGTGACGCGGAGGCGGTCAGGGACAATCTGGTCCGCATGAGACAAGTCGGATCGCCCGTCATGGCCGGTTCCTGGCTGAGTTCGATCAAGGAGATTGAAGTTGTCGACGAGCTCGAGATTCACCTGGTTCTGTGGCACCCCGATCCCAACCTGCCCTTCAACCTGTCGAGAGCCGAGACGGGCCTGGTCTCCATCCCGGCCGCTGAGCAGATGGAGGCCGACTTCGCCCAAGCCCCCGTGGGCCTGGGGCCCTTCCAGGTGGCCTCCATTCCCGGAGAACAGGACGACCAGGGGCTGCAGATACTGCCCGACGTTCAGGCCCAGGGTGTGGACCTGGTGCCCGTTGCCCATTTCGTCGCCTTTGAGGATTACTGGCGCGGCAGGGCATACATCGACTCGATTACCCTCTTTGAGGTCACTCCCGGCAGTGATCCCGCCCAGATGCTGAGCGGCGGTCTCGACCTTATTCCCGAGGTTCCCCCCGGATACGAGGTGCCGGAAGAATTGGGATACACCTTCACCCGCACCAACCTGGATCACCATCTGATAGCCCTGAATCTGAGCAGCTCCGCGCTGACCGATGTGAGGGTGCGGATGGCGCTGGACTGCGCGGTGGACAGACGTGTCATCGTTGAGGAGGTGTTCGGAGGAGATGCCCAGGTGTTGTCCATCGGGGATACTCCGGGCGCTGCGTACAATGGTGATGTGACGGAGCACGCCCCGGCGAGGGCGAAACGCCTCCTGGATGACGCCGGTTACGGTGAGAGCGGCATCCGGCTGTCCCTCAACATGCTCAGCGACGACGACCCGGCGCGGGTGCGAGCCTCGGAGATCCTGGCCGGGCAGATCCGGGCCATCGGGGTGGATGTGCAGCTGGAAGTTGTTCCCCGTGAGGAATACTACGACCGCATGCGGGAGGGGGACTACGACATCTCCTACTGGGTTCTCATCCCTCGCCTGGCGGATTGCTCTGCCTACACCGCCAACCTCCATTCGGACAGCTACTGGAACGTATCTCATCTGTGGCGGAATCAGGACATGTCCGAGGTGCGCGTGGCGGTCGACGAGCTCCTCCAGCAGGCCTTCGAGTCCGTAGATCTGCAGCAGCGTGAGAGCCTGTACCGTGATTTTGCCCGGCTCGCTGCCGATGAGCAGCTCTACATAAGCCTCTGCAGCAGTGAAGTGAGAGGTGCCGCTATCG
Organism: Bacillota bacterium; assembly: GCA_046484105.1. Taxonomy (GTDB): domain Bacteria; phylum Bacillota; class Sulfobacillia; order SLMV01; family SLMV01; genus PWUC01. The sequence goes on along the minus strand of JAWOBW010000289.1, from coordinate 362 downwards.
AGGGTCTGCGGGGCATGGACGTTCCCTACGGATTCGCCTTTGATTTCAGCCGGACCTGGCTCCGACGTCGCTGACCTGCCTTCATTTGCCTTTTCAAAGGAAACTGACATATCAGTGATATGAGGGAGGAAATTCGCCATTTGTGTCGAATTGTTGCATGGCATTATGTAGTTTGGGAGGATTTCATTGCTTGGACAGATTCTGAAAAACCTTCGAATAGCCCGTGGCTTGTCAAGGGAAGAGCTTGTTCGCGGGCACTATTCGGTCAGCCATCTCGCCGGCGTGGAGCAGGGGAGCAAGAGGCCGTCGGTGCGCATGTTGGACTACCTGGCGCGGCGGCTGATGTATCCGCTGGAGAAGCT
>JAWOBW010000191.1:0-8937 GCA_046484105.1 Bacillota bacterium | reverse complement strand
GGCGAGGGCAGCGATTCCGGGCCACATCCGGCTGAAAGCATCCTCGCTGTCTTCAGGGCCGAAACGGCCCAGCGAGATCTGCAGCTCGTAGGCCTGCCCCAGGTAACGGAGGTCGAGGTTCACCTCGAAGGTGATGTCATCGGGTGAGAACCCGGCCCGCTCCAGTTCCCCGTTCCCCTGTCGCGTCATCTCCGACAGCAGCTGCTCGAGGCGTGATGGATCCGCCTCCTCGAGAGGAGTTATCTCCGAGCGAACGAAATCGTGTCTGACATCGACGGTCAACAGGCCCAGGGCAGAGAGGACTCCGGGTCCGTTCGGTATCACCACCCGGGGTATGTCCATCTCCTGGGCCAACCTGAGTGCGTACAGCGGACCCGCACCCCCGAAGGCGACCAGGGTGAAATCCCTGGGGTCGTGCCCCTTCTCTATGGATATCACCCCCGCAGCCCGCCTGATCTCGGAGATTGCTATGTCGATGGCGCCCTGGGCAGCCTCCTCTGCGGTGATTCCCATCGGTCCGGCGATTCTCTCCTCGAAGGCGGCCCGGGCTCGGTTGCGGTCTAGACGGATCTCGTCACCCAGTCGGGCGGCAGGATCCAGGTGTCCCAGGATGAGGTGGGCGTCAGTGAGGGTGGGTTCGGTCCCTCCCCTGCCGTAGGCGATGGGACCCGGATCTGCTCCCGCACTGTCGGGGCCGATCTGCAGGCCGCCGGCCGGGTCCAGACGCACGATGCTTCCTCCGCCCCTGCCCACGGTGTTGATTTCTATCATCGGGGTCCGGACCGGGTATCCCCCCACTCGCGCCTCGGAGGTGAAGGCGGGACTGCCGCCCGCCACCAGGCTCAGGTCGGTGCTGGTGCCGCCGATGTCCAGGGTGAGGAGATTGCCTCCGGTTCCTCCCTCTTCGCCGGTCAGGTATCGCGCCCCCTGGACGCCTCCCGCCGGTCCGGAAAGCAGAGTGTATACGGCGCGCTCGCCGGCGTCCGACGCAGTGGTTATCCCCCCGTTGGACTGCATGATTTCCAGGGGCGCCCTCACCCCGAATTCGCGCAGTCGCCGCTCCAGCCTGTCCAGGTAGCGCTTCATGACGGGTTTGAGATAGGCGCTGATGACGGTGGTGCTGGTGCGCTCGTACTCGCGGAACTCGGGCAGCACCTCCGACGACAGGGTGATCTCCGCGTCGGGGTGGTGAGACTGCAGGACTTCCTTCACCCTTCGCTCGTGCGACGGGTCGAGATAGGATCCGAGGAGACACACGGCCACCGATCCTATGCCCTCCTTCCTGAGGATCGCGCAGGCCTCGGCGACGTCCTCCACGGACAGGGGCTCGATCTCACCTCCGTTGTAGCTGATGCGTCCGCGCACTCCGAGGCGGTGACGTCTCGACACCAGCGGGCGGGGACGCTGCAGGTTGAAGTTGTATATGGGGAAGTCTCCGGGTAGGCTGGAACGGTTCTGCCGGCCGATCTCGAGGATGTCTTCGAATCCCCGATTGGTGATCAGGCCGGTGGGCGCGCCCTTTGCCTCCAGCAGAGCGTTGGTGGATACAGTGGTTCCCTGCACCAGGCGGGTTATATCGCCGGGGTCGATTCCCAGGGTGTCGCGGATTCGCATCAGCCCGTCGATGACGGCCTGTCCCGGATCTGCCGGTGTGCTCGGCACTTTCGTGAAGAACAGATTGGAGCCCGTTACCACGGCAAAGTCTGTGAAGGTTCCACCTATGTCTACCCCGATCATTACGGCATGACTGTCACTATTGGCTTTCATCTGTTCGCCTCCACGCGATGCAGTGATGTCTACCATTGATTCTGGAAGGGACGTCGGAATTCCTCCAGGGGGCGGACACCTACTCACCCGCGCGATGGTGCTCCACCTTAGAAGAACACCGGTCGGGGCGGGGTGTGCGGCAGGACTTCCGGGGCACGGGCAGAATTGTACCTGAGGAATCGACCTGCTGGATCGCTCACCCGGTGGGATATTGTGGAGAATGCGAAGGGGGTTTGCTTTGTGACACAGCTGATCCGCGGTGAAGGACTGACCTGCGATCTCGGCGAGCAGTTTCCGCCCGTCATCCCGGTGCGACAGGTCTTCGAGGGGGATGAGGTGGGGGACGTGTCGGCGGCATCCCGTGCGGCGATGGATGAACTGGACCTGTCGTCCCTAAGCCCGGGAGATCGAGTACTCGTCACCGCGGGCAGCCGCGGGATCGGGGATGTGGTGACTGTCCTGGGCGAGATCTGCCAGTACCTGCGCGGGATGGAGGTTGAACCAATCATCCTCGGGGCCATGGGGTCGCACGGCGGCGGCTCCCCCGAGGGCCAGAGGAGTGTGCTGACGTCCCTGGGAATCACCGAGGAACGCATCGGCGCTCGCATAGTCACCTCCGACGAGGCCGAGGTGATCGGCCGGGATGAGGCGGGGAGGGAGGTCTACTGCGACCCCCTGGTCCTCGAGTGCGACGGGCTGATTGCCGTCAACCGGGTCAAGCCTCACACCACCATCCAGGGCGACATTCAGAGCGGACTGATGAAGATACTGGTGGTCGGATTGGGGCACCGACGGGGAGCCGAGGCCTTTCACCGCAATCCACCGGCGCAGCTCTCGACAGCTCTGGTGCAGATGGCCCGGGTATTGATGGAGAAGACTCCCTTCCTGGGGGGCGTGGCCATAGTGGAAAATGCCCGGGAACGGTCGGCGGTCATAGCTGGTCTCCGACCGGAGGAGATGGAGGAGCAGGAACGACGCATGCTGGTGCGGGCCCGCGAACTCATGCCCTCCCTGCCCTTTCCCCGGGCCGACGTCCTGGTGATTCGGAGGATTGGCAAGGACCTCTCCGGTACCTGCATGGACACCAATGTGATCGGCCGGTTTCGAATCGATGGGGCGCCGGCGGCCGGTGATCCAGAAATAGGCGCAATTGCCGCCCTGGAGCTCACTGATGCATCTCACGGCAACGCCTGCGGGGTGGGCCTGGCCGACGTCATAACCGCCCGGCTGGCCTCCAGCATTGATCTGGAGACCACCTACATGAATGTCGTGACCAGCAGGCTTCCCGTCAGGGCCATGGTTCCCATGATTGCCAGGACCGACCGGGATGCGGTGGCCGCGTGCATTGCGACCAGCGGACCGCCGGATCCGGCCGAGGTTCGCCTGGCGATCATCTCCGACACCCTCCATCTCGACGCCCTGTGGGTCAGCCCGGCCCTGTGGTCGGATATCCGCGGGCTGTCCCGGGTGAGCAGGGGGGGGCCACAGGTCCCTCTGGAGTTTGACCGGGAAGGAGTCCTCTCCCTCCACTGAAGGCTGTGGCCGGGGGTCTGCCCCGGGGGGATGTCCGGCAATTGCCTTCGCCCCGCTCATCTGATACCATTTAATGTTAGGAGGAGATGGTACAGGTGAAGTGGACGAGGGCTTCATCGACGGGAGTGTCTGTGAAGGTCGACGTGGAGGGACGCATATATCTCCCCAGTGATCTCCGGGCGGAGATCAATCTGGATTCCGGAGAACAGCTTCAGGTGTTCATTACGCAACAGAATGACATACTGCTGCGCAGATCCACCCGGTCCTGAGTCCGGGTGAGGCCGTTCTGTGGGACGGACACATCATCCGGGGCAATGCCCCAGCGGAACCCGGCCGAGATCCCCATTTCTCACCCCGCCGATTGAGCGGCGGGGTTGCCGTCGTACGCGTCCCGTTGACCTGATGCTGCCGCCCTACGCCACCCACCGCTGAGCCAATGGACCACAATGGTTATGCCAGGGCGCACCCGCCGGATGTGGGAAGGTGAGACGTGTGCCGGCCCGCCTCATCTGCAGTTGGGGGCTGAGCCGGGTGCAGGGCAGGGAGGCTGCCTCCGTCCTCCGATCACCGGCGAACCCGGACCTTGATGACCGCCCCAAGCCGGGGCCCCCGCGGCCCGCCTGCGGGGAGGAAGCTGTCGGGGCCGGGACGAAGAGTTTAGGGGATTGAGAGACCGAGGGGGATAACAGTGAAGCAGTTCATCAGGTTCTCATACCAGGGCAGCCCCACGTACGGGGAAGTCACGCCCGGGGGAGTGTATCAGATTGACGGCAGTCCCCTCGGTCCGCACAGCCGCGGGGAGGCGGTCGGTGACCTCGAGACGCTGGACCTCTGTGTCCCGTTGAGACCGGGGAAGGTCATCGGCATCGGTCTCAACTACCGGGATCATGCCGAGGAAGTGGGAACAGAGCTTCCGGAGGAGCCGATCATCTTCCTGAAGCCGACCACATCCGTGGTCGGTCCGGGGGATGACATTGTACTTCCACCCGACGTCGGGCGGGTGGACTATGAGGGTGAGCTGGCGGTGGTCATCGGGGAGACAGTGTTTCGACCGACCCCCTCTGAGGCCAGGGAGGCCATTTTTGGGTACACCTGCGCCAATGACGTGAGTGCTCGGGAGCTGCAGCGAGAGGACGGACAATGGATTCGGGCCAAGGGTTTTGACACCTTCTGCCCCCTGGGGCCGTTTCTCAATTGCGATGTCAGCCTCGGGTCCCGTCGCATTGAGACCCGGCTCAACGGAGAGGTGCGGCAACAATCGAACCTGGATCAGCACGTGTTCGTCCCCGATTTCCTGGTCTGGTTCTGTTCGCAGGTCATGACCCTTCATCCTGGAGACGTAATCATCACCGGCACTCCGGGAGGGGTCGGCCCGATGCAGCCAGGTGACGTGGTGGAGGTGGAGATCGAGGGGTTCGGCACCCTGCGCAACCGGGCGGTTCAGGGAACGTAGGGGGCGGCGGAGACTACTCATGATGCGGCCCGCTTGCCGGAGTACAGCGAGCGGGCCGCTGCAGTGTTGCCCGGCACGGGCGAATGCCGGCTCTGGGGGGGGGCGGGGTGGGCTGCCGCCCTCTACTGCCCAGCCTGCACTTCACCTCTGAGCAGCTCCACGCGGCGTGCGCCGCGGACGCCATGATCCTCCAGCCACCTCTCGACCGCAGAGATCGTCTCCCCCATCGGAGTGAGGGTATACTCGTTGCTCTCACGGTCCATGAGGCCCAACCCAACCATCCACCGGCGTGCCGTCGCGTGATCCGGTGTCAGCGTCGAGAAGTGTCGGTTGAGGTCCAGTTCATAAACTGGTGATGCCACGCGCCTGACGGTCAGCACCCGCAGCAGGGAGGCCAGTGTGAACAGCTCTGTAGCCGGTCCCGCCGAGATCTCCTCGGGACCGGGCGTTCGGGAGTGCAGGGTCTTCAGAGCTGCTCTTCGGGTGGCCACCGGACCACTCGCGGCCAGGGCCTGCAGCGCCTCTCGTGCCCCCTGGTCATCAAACTGCCCCAGGGCATTGGCGAGGAGATGGCCCGAGATGGGACCGTCACCTTCGAGATTCAGCGCCAGATCCGTGAGGAACCGCAGTCCCTCAGGGTGTCTGGAGCGGGCGACGCCGTTGATGGCCGTCGTTCTGCTCCTGTTGTCGGCCAGTGTCGTCTCTGCCCGGTGAAGCAATGCAGCCAGGGCACGCTCTCGAACAATTTCCCGCACTGACCACTGCTGCCAGGATGGAACCGGAATCGGCCTGTCAATGTCCACCCGACGGTATGAGAGGGGACTGTCCAGCGAGAACTGCGCGTCGGTCTCCGGGCCTGTCTCGGGCGCCTTCGCCGCGATTGCTCCCAGCGCGAGGAGGGCGTTGTGTCCCAGGTTGCCGTCTTGCTCCGAGATATCGGCCAGATCCTCAACCAGTTCACCGGCCCTGAGACTTGCGGCCAGGTCGAGCGCGCGCAGGGTCACATCGTCGCTTTCCGACGACAGTCCCGAGGCGACGGCTTCGATCAACTGCTGACGCAGCTTCCCCACCGTGTTCCTTCTGCAGAGATGGGACAGATATCCGAGGAGCATCTCGCGTCCACTGTGGCTACTGCACTCTCCGAGCAGGGTCAGCATCTCGCTCACGGGTGGACGACCTGTGCGGTCAAGCAGATGGACCGCTCTGTGCCTTTCCCGATTCGCCCCGGCCACCAGGTCTTCCTCTATCCAGTGCAGCAACCTTTCGCTGGTCGAATCTAGCTCGGCGAGACAGGCGGCGGCGACCAGGGTTGCCCTTTCACCGGTCAGGATGTCCTTCTCTCCTTCGGTCATCAACCAGGAGAGAGTGATCTCCGCCCGCTGGTCTTCCGAGATGTTCAGGGCGATGAGGTCGCGCAGGACCTGGTAGGCCGTGGTGGTCTCTGTGTCCACCAGGTTCCAGATTGACGACCATGCTGCCTCCCGATCGCCGTCCTCGAGATGGAGCGCGGCCTTCAACAGGTCCCTCGACTTCAGATCCAGGTATCTAACCAGAGCTCTGCGTGTTATCTCGGACATCGACATCTTGCGTATGTCCGCCTGCCTCCTCACTTCGAAGTGAAGTATTGAGGGCAGGTGGATTGTTGTCTGCTTCAGATCCATGATGTTATCCTCCTGTCATTACGATATCACGACGTAGCAGCCATGATATCATGGGGGGAATCGCGCCGCAAGGGGTTGCCCGGGACAGAGTGCAGCATGCACGCACAGCCTGGCCCGGGATGATGGCACGTGCGGGCGGCTTGTGATCACGACAGCGGAATTCCGGTGGTTGCAGTCAGGTAGAAGAGGTACTTGACAGGAGGTCGTGGGTTTTTTACTATAACATGTGTTTTGGCATAAAACATGCGTTATTCAAGGTGGTGAGACCGTGGATCAACCCAGTGTTTACTCGCGAGAACAGATCGTTGAGGCGGCCCTCGAACTCATGCGGGAAGAGGGATGGAATGCGGTTTCCACCCGCGCCATAGCGAGGAAGCTGGGATCATCGACCATGCCCATCTACTCGCACTTCCGATCGGTGGAGGAACTGGAGGGGGAGCTGCGGGTGAAGGCGCGCAGTCTGCTGACGGAGTTTCAGCGCCGGCAGTATACTGAGCATGTCCTCCTGAATGTCGCCTTCGGTTACGTCGCATTTGCCCGCGATGAGCAGAACCTGTTTCGCTTTCTCTACCTGGAAAGGCCGGAGAAGATGGGACCGGAGAGCCTGTCGGATATGAAGGAATCTTTCATTGCGGAGTTCGGAAAGGACAGCCCGGTGGGGATGGCACTGGCGGAGTTGGAGACCTCTGCCCAGAAGGCGGTGATCCAGTACAGCTGGATCTTCACTCACGGCCTGGCCGTGCTAGTCAACTCGGGGGCGCTGGATCACTACTCTGACGAGGTGATTCTCCGCTTCCTGATGAACGCAGGGGCTGCATTTCACGCGTGGGGAGTCGAAACGGGAGGGGATGACATTGAAGCGCACGAAGCATAGAGGACTCTGGGGGTACGCTGGACGGTTTCTGTTGATTCACCTGGTCACTTACGCTGCGGTTGCTGCACTGTTCCTGGCCCTGCAAAGTGGGCTGCCCGGGGAGAGTCGCACCGCCCTGGACTTTTCCGACCCTACCGGTTGGGATCGTTGGATCTGTTCTCCGAAGCTATCCGCGGTGCCGTCATGGCTCTCATTCTATTTCCTTTCTATGAGATCGCCGTGAGAGGAAGGCGCGCTCCGTGGATTCTCTTCGGCGCACTCTGGGGTCTCGCCCTGTTGGGATCCATTCAACCGATGCCGGGTTCGCTCGAGGGAATGATATACACGACGACCACCTTCGCCGAGCACGCCCTGGTGCTTGTGGCCGCGGGCGTACAGGTGGCAGCGTTCTGTTGGCTGTTTCTTCGCTGGGAGACGGGGGAGCTGGCGTCATGAATAGGTATCTACTCAGCTTCGTCGCCAGATTCACACTCCTCTATGCCATCATCTACTGGGTCGCCGGGATGGTCTGCTACCAGGTCTTCAACTACGATGAGGCGCTGACCACCATGGAGTACTTCGATCTGTACCGACCGATGGAGAGCTTCCTCATGGTCGGGGTCGTGTTCTTCGGCTCGATCATCCGCGGGGCGATCCTCGCACTGCTGCTGCATCCGTTCTTCGCCGTCATTCGTTTGCGGAAGAACAGCTGGCTGCTGCTGTTCGCAGTCCTGTTTGGCCTGACCGCTCTCTGTTCCCTGACGTTCATTTCCACCGCAGTTGAGGACCTGGCCGGGGCGACCTCACTGGGTGAGGCCCTGGCGGACCTCCAGTACGGAACGGCGGAGATTGTGATTCAGATGCTGCTGTTCTCGTGGCTGTTCACCTGGTGGGAGCGCAGGCGCGAGAGGAAGGCGTCCGTCACCGAACGGTGAGACGCCCGCCCGGGATTGACTCGGCGACGGAGCGCAGCACTGAGTGGAGGCCTCCAGCTGAGGGAGGTGGGGGCCTCTCAATGTCCCCAGTGCAGTACTTCCCCTCGACGGAACAACTCCACAGTCTGTAGTTCTCCTGCCGATAATGAGAGAGCGGCGGGAAGGCTTGCGCAGATGGAGCGCCCGCCGCGCTTGCGACGGGCTCCGCTGTCATTTCTGGAAGTGCTCCGCCATGGCGAATATCGCCGGCGCACCGCCGGTGTGAAAGAACAGGATGGCCTCCGCGCCGTCACAATGACCCCCCTGCAGGAGATCGATCATCCCCGACAGGGCCTTGCCGGTGTAGACGGGATCGGTGATGATTCCCTCGGTGCGCGCTAGCAGGCGGATGGCGTCGTTGCCGGCCTCGGTGGGGACTCCGTATACTCCGCCGTAATACTGGTCGTATACGGTGATGTCCTCGGGGGACAGATGCTGATCCATGCCCAGCAGTTCGAAGGTGCCGTTGGCGATCTCACTGACTTTGTCCTTCTGCGTCTCCGATTCGTAGAGCACGGAGATTCCGGAGACCCTCACCGGGCGGTCGAAAGTGCGGGCGCCGACTTCCACTCCCGCCTGGGTGCCCGCACTTTCGACCGCCCGGTGAGGGTCTCCGGAATCTCCGTGCTCTACGAATCGGAGACGCAGAAGGACAAAGTCAGTGAGATCGCCAACGGCACCTTCGAACTGCTGGGC
>JAWOBW010000181.1:0-22095 GCA_046484105.1 Bacillota bacterium | reverse complement strand
GTCAGGCCCAGGGCAGCATTCTTCCACGAAAAGTCACATCATGGACGTGCAACAGGGGTGTGCGAGAACCACCCTGAAACCGTCGCTCCAGGTTCATTGTCCCAGGGATACCCTGAAAACTGCAAATAACGACCAATTACCTTATCGACCCGTGAACAACTATCCATATGATACGAGGGGTGTCCGATGTGAACGTGGCCTTCTTCCTGACGCCAAAATCGGAAGTTGTGTGCATACCGCTGGACTCGACAATGCGAGAAGCCCTCGAGAAGATGGAGTATCACCAGTACACGGCGGTCCCCCTCATTGATGATAGCGGCTGCTACGTGGGAGTCCTGACAGAGGGTGATCTACTGTGGGAGATCAAGCGCAGGGATGTCTTCTGCGTCAGGGACCTTGAGAAGATACCGCTGAGCGAGGTTCGCCGGAATGTTCGTCACCAGGCAGTGTCGATACACGAGGACGTGCAGTCGCTGCTGTCGCTGGCCCTTGACCAGAATTTCGTCCCCGTGGTTGATGACAAGGGTGTGTTCATAGGCATCGTCACCCGGAAGACGGTGATCGAGTTCTTTGCCGCGGAGTACCTGAAGAAGCATCCGCTCAAGGGAAGGTCAACCGCCCTGCACGGCGGAGATGACTGATCCGCGGCGGCGACCGCGGTCAATTCCGTCCCGTCCCGGCAAACACCCGGCCCGCAGGTGGCGGGTGGATTTCGGCTGGAATCCACGTCCGCCCAGGAGCGGGACCGGGTGTCGTTGCGGTGTCACTGCATCACTGCTCGGGCCGCTGCAGCGGCGGGTTCTGTCAGCCGTTCGCCCGCTGGGCGATGTTGATGTCTCTCTTTGAGTACTCCCGCAGGATTTCTTCCATCAGCTCCGGGTCGGCGCCCAGTTTCTCCGGTTCCACCACACCTGGTGTGCTGATCCGTCCCCGGTGCACCATCGGGGCGAGAATCGAACCGGTGTATCCGGTCGTTCTGCCCATGCTGAGTATCCCGGTCTTCATGTCCCGGTAGTCCACCATGTCGAACACCCAGGTGGCATCCTCGCCCCGAATCGAGCCAGCGACCCTGACCCTCATCACCGTCATGTCCCTTTCGTCCTTCTCCAGCTGCAGCCTGGGCGTCAACAGGGTGGTGAGCATCTTCCTGGGTGAGACTCGGACCCCGTCCACCTCGACTGGATCGGTGTCCAGAAGACCGCAGGCCTTGAGGGTCATGATCTTGTCGTAGTGCCCGGGGTGCCTTATGGTCTTTTCAAATACCTCCCGGGCTCCCTTCATTATCGGGTCGTTGTACATGTGAAGCAGGGTTCCCAGGCCGTCGGTGGATGCGGCCTCCAGTCGGCCCGTCTCCGGGAATTCCAGCTCTTCGCGCCCCGATCCCGCTTCGACTCCGGTCAGTGCACCACCCCGGATGACCCTGCACTCCTCAAAGAACTGGGTCCACACTCCCTCGAGACTCCACACGACCTTGTATTGCAGGGGGGGCTGAGGGTTCTCCGGGATACCGCCGACGTAGATGTGGACGGTGTCTACCCGGTCGAGTTTGCTCGCCCCGTACGCGGCCAACATATTCGTAAGACCGGGAGCGACGCCGCAGCTGGGTATGACTGTGACCTGTGCCCGTTTCGCCTTCTGGTCAAACTCAGAGATCCTGTCATCAAAGTCTCTGTTTTGATACAGCCCATAATCGATGAAGTGAGCGCCCGCCTCTATGGCCGCCTCGAGAGGTTCTATGGAGACGGTCCAGGGGACGGAACTGATCACTATCTGGCAGCCCTCGCTTCGGATTAACTCGGCCAGGCTGTCAATGTCCGTCACATCTCCCTCCCGCACCCTCACCCTGTCGCTGTTCAGCCTCGCCGCCGTCGATTCGAGACTTGATACGGTCCTGCCAGCCAGGACCACTTCTGCGGCGGGCTGCATTCGCAAGAGATCGCTGGCAGATGCGGATCCCTGTATACCCGATCCACCCAGGATTAACACCTTCATAAGAACACCACCCTTTTCACATGACCAACGCGAATCAGTCACTCCTGCTGCTGTCGTTGCTCCGGTCTTCTCCTCTCACATGTCGCCGTGCTCCCATCCGCCGGTGCCGGCGCGGACGGCCGAGGCACCGGCATCCGGATACGTACGCAATGGTACTGAGGATTTCCAGTCTGATGGATTTTTCTACACTGACTGGATAGGTTCCTGCCTCTTTTCTCCTCCAGCGGGCGCCCTGCCGCGACTGGTGCTGCGGCCGGGAGGGCAATATTACCGCCGCCGCGGGAATACAAATGCTCAGGGAGGAGGCGGCCTGGTGAGAAGGAGCATCGCGGATCTGTTTGATCTGCCGAAAGACGTGATCATGGATCTGCCACGGATCACCCTGGTGGGCTGGATGCAGCTCCTCGTGGAGAATCACCGCGGCATCGTCTCCTTCAGTTCCGATCTCCTGGTGATCAGCTGCAGCGGCGGGTTCATACGGGTCAGCGGCCGGGACATGGAGATATCGTCCATCGATCACGAGGAGATGCTAATCTGCGGACAGATCGGTGCCGTCGAGTTTGCCCGGGACGGGGTGGATGGCTAATGGGCGGCTCCACCGGTTGGCTGGACGGGGAGGTGCGGGTCGAGGTCACGGGCGAACGCCTGGAGCCCTTCATAAACCTGGTCGTGGTTCGAGGGATCGAACTGTGGGACATGCGACGGACTGACGGGACGGTGACGTTCTGGCTCAGGGCGGCAGATTTCCGCCGGCTGCGCCCGATTGTGCGGAAGACGCGCTGCAGGGTGCACATCACTGACCGACGGGGACTGCCCTTTTCCTGGAAGAGGTTCTCGCGCCGGCGTTCCTCGGTGCTCGGAGTGTTGCTGTGCATCGCGCTGGTCGTCTTCTCATCGTCCTTCATATGGACGGTCGAGGTTGAGGGTTTGCAGGAGCGCCATCCACAGGTGGTGCTGGACGCCGCCAGGGAACTCGGCCTGGCGCCTGGCGTCTACATATACCGTCTGGACCTGAACCGGGCCGCCCGCGAGCTGGCGAGGGAGCTGCCCTTCATCACCTGGGTGGGCATCGAGCGCCGCGGGGTCCGCCTGACGATCAAGGTGCTGGAGAAGGTGGAGGAGAGGCCGGAGATCCCCGGCCCGGTGGACATCGTGGCTAGAAGCGACGGGGTGGTGGAGGAGATCCTGGTGCTGTCGGGCGCGCCCGTCGTCGCCGCCGGTGATGTGGTGGCAGAGGGTACGGTGTTGATTCGAAGCAGCCCGGCGGTGGAGGACCGACCGGCCATCAGCGCCAGGGGGCGGGTGCTGGCCTCGGTGTGGTACACTGCGGTTGAATGGGTGGCTCTGTCGCAGGAAGTGGCCGTCCCCACGGGCAGGGAATTGGTCCGCACCGAGATCGTCACGGCAGACGGCCGCACGCTCCGGGTTCAGGGGCGGGGGGAGGTCCCCTTTGAGCGGTATGAGACGGTTGAGTGGAGCTGGACTCCCTTCTCCGAGTGGAGGAAGCCGCCCCTTCTCGTCGAAGTAAGAAGAGTGTATTATAAGGAGCTGTCAACTTACCTCAGACGGCTGACGGAGGCGGAAGCTGCCCAGATAGCCTGTTCGGGCGGCAATCACCGGATTCGGGAGCAGCTGCCCCCGGATGCCGAGGTCACTGCCGTGCGCTGTGATATGGTGAGCAGGGGAGACAATCACGTTGAGGTCGAGGTGACCGTGTTTGCCCGGGAGGACATAGGGAGGCAAAGGCCGGCCTCCGGCCGGTGAATGATTGCGAGATCACTCATAAGGAGTGTTTATGACGACAGAACAGGAAGAAGTAATCCAGAAGACATTCCGCGTGAAGGACAATGAGGCAGCGGTACAGCTGTTTGGTCAGGGCGATCGCAACCTCAACTTTCTGGAGCAGCATTTCCCGGTGAAGCTGGTGAGCAGGGGCAACGAGATCCTGATCATCGGTCCGTCCGATTCTGTGGGCATGGTCAACCGGTTGTTGGAGCGCCTGTTGGGAGTGTTGCGCTCGGGCAACGAGATCACGGACCAGTCCATCCTGTACGCAATCGGGCTCGCCCGGCAGGGGGACGAGGATCCCCTGGACGACATCTACGCTGACACTATCGTCGTGACGTCACGCGGCAAGAAGATCAAGCCCAAGACCAGGGGGCAGAGGGCCTACCTCAAGGCCATGCGGGACAACGCCATCGTCTTTGCCATCGGACCGGCTGGGACGGGCAAGACCTACCTGGCGATGGCCCTGGCGACTGCCGCCCTGCGCGACGGCAAGGTCAGTCGCATCGTGCTCACCAGGCCGGCAGTGGAGGCGGGGGAGAGGCTCGGTTTTCTGCCGGGCGACCTGCAGGAGAAGGTGGACCCCTACCTGAGACCACTTTATGATGCCCTCTACGACATCATCGGCCCCGCCCGCTTTGAAAAGGAGATGGGCCGGGGCATAATCGAGGTCGCCCCCCTTGCCTACATGCGGGGGAGGACCCTCGATGATTCTTTCATCATCTTGGACGAGGCCCAGAACACGACTCCTGAACAGATGAAGATGTTCCTGACGCGACAGGGTTTCGGTTCCCAGTCGGTGATAACCGGTGACATTACCCAGGTTGACCTGGAGGACAGCGAGAGCGGGCTGATCGTGATTCAGAAAATCCTCCGGGGCATCGAGGGCATCGGATTCGCATATCTGGACGAAAGAGATGTGGTTCGTCATCCGCTGGTCACGAAAATCATCAAGGCATACGAACGATACGAAAAGACCCAGGGGAAGTGATTCCCGCAGGGCGCGGGAGCGTTCCAGGTCCTTTCGCCGCCTGGTTGCTGCCTGCCGCCTGTTCGTCACTGCACCCCTGAGAGAGAATTCGCCGGTGCGCAGGGCTGCGTGGGGGGTTCTCTTTCTTCTCCTCCTCGCGGCTCTCTTCATCAGCAGCGCCCTCCCCCAGGATGTGGACGTGCGCGTGGGCGAGCCGGCTCCCTTCAACATAAAAGCTCCGAAGGATTTCGTTGACGGCCCCGCCACGGAGCAGCTGCGCAGGCAGGCGATGGAGGAGGTGCCGGACGTCTATGAACAGGATCCGGCAGTGCTGACGCAGGTGCTGGAGGACCTCGGAGAGATCTTCGCCCAGCTGCGCGGGATCCGCGAGGGACTGCGGGGACTGCGTGAGGAGGATCCGGAGGCCGATGAGATCGCCGAGGAGCGGCTGATGGAGGCGTCTGCCGCCGTGCAGGAGGTCACGCCACTTTCTCTGGCGGAGGAGGAGGTGGAGGTGATCCTGGAGGCGCGGGACGAGGACATCGACCGGGCCGAGGAATTGGCCGCGGATACCCTGGAGTCGATGCTGGCCCAGGGCGTGAAGACGCAGAGCATGGATGCCTTCCGTGACCAGATCATGAGCGTGATGATCGCCTCTGACCTGCCCCCCATACTGCGCGAGGTCACGGGGAAGTTGTCGGGAGAGCTGCTGCAGCCGAACCTGCTGTACCAGGCCGAGGAGACCGCCCAGCGAAGGCAGCTGGCGGCGGACAGCGTCCGACCCGTCACCATCGTCCGGGGTGAGATTGTGGTTCCGGACGGCAAGGTGGTGACGGTGGAGGATCTGCTGAGACTCCGGGACGCCGGCCTGCTGGAGGACGACAGCCGCTGGCGAGTATACATTTCTGCCTTCGCCTACGCCCTGCTGCTGCACGTGCTGGTGGCCAGCTACCTGGTGCGATTCAATTCTCAGATCTTCTACTCCGAGTCGCGGATCGTCCTCGCCGGCCTGGCTTTCATCGTCACTCTCTTCGCCTGTCGATTTGCCCTGGAGCTTTCCCCCTTCATAATGCCCGTCGCCACGGGCGCCATGCTCCTGGCCATCCTTCTGGACGCGAACACTGCCGTGGTCCTGGGTCTGGCCATGGGACTGAGCACTGCGGTGATCACCGGCGGGAATGTCGGTGCAGTGGTGATCAACTTGGTCGGCGCCACCACCGCCTCGCTGGCGGTGTCGACGATAGAGGAGAGGACCGACATTATGCGCGCCGGGCTGTGGGTGAGTCTGGCCAACGTGGTGGTCCTGGTTTCCTTCCTGCAGTACGAGGGAGGGCTGGGCGTCACCGATCCCGAATTGCTGAAGAGCGCCCTCTGGGCCGGGGGAAACGGAATCCTGTCCGCAGTGGCCGCCATCGGACTTCTGCCCTTCCTGGAGAGCTTCTTCGGGATCCTGACGCCGGTCAAGCTGCTGGAGCTGGCCAATCCGAATCACCCCCTGCTGCGCGAACTGCTGGAAGAGGCGCCGGGCACCTATCACCACAGCATGATGGTGGCCAATCTGGCCGAGTCAGCGACGGAGGCGGTGGGCGGAGACTCGCTTTTGGCCCGGGTCGGGGCGTATTATCACGACGTGGGAAAGGCCAGGCGGCCCTACTTTTTCGTGGAGAACCAGTTCGGGGGAGAAAACCCCCACGACAAGCTCTCCCCGAATCTCAGTGCCCTGATCATCGTCTCGCACGTGCGGGACGGTCTGGAGATGGCCCGGGAGGCCGGCCTTCCGGATGCGCTCCTGGAGTTCATCGCTGAGCACCACGGGACTCTGCTGATCAGGTACTTCTACTCCAGGGCCCAGAACATGAGTGAAGATGAGGAGGTACCCGAGGACAACTACCGCTACCCCGGTCCCCGGCCTCAGTCCAAGGCGACGGCGGTGGTCATGCTGGCTGACGCGGTGGAGGCCGCGGCCCGGTCTCTTTCCCGCCCCACCCCGGATCGCATCAAGGCGGTGGTTCGCAACATCATACACCAGCGACTGGAGGAGGGACAGCTGGACAAGTGCGACCTGACCTTCAGGGACCTGGACCGGGTGGCTGACAGCTTCACCCGGGTTCTCTCGGGAGCTTTTCACCACCGCCTGGAGTATCCTGAGAACGTGGTGGCCCAGATGAAGAAGGAGCAGGAAGGTGAAGAAGATGGTGATCGTGGAGACGACGGTGCAGGAGGAGGCTGAGATACCGGATCTGACCGAACCGGTGGTCCGCAGGGTGGTGCGGCGGGCCCTGAATCAACTGGGGCGGCTGGATCCGGGTTCGAGATACATAGTGGAAGTCACCTTCGTGACGGAGGACACCATCCGGGAGCTGAACATGAAGTACCGCGGCATTGATTCTCCCACCGATGTTCTATCCTTTTCCCAGGACCCGGGCGATGACGAGGAGGAGGAGTTTCCCCTGCCCCCTGAGGGCGACGGAGATCACCTGGGGGACGTGGTGATATGTCCCGCTGCCCTGCGTCCGGAGGCGGATGAGCTGCGAGAACTGGCCTTTCTCGCCTGTCACGGCACCCTGCACCTTCTGGGATGGACTCACTGCGACGAGCAGCGGCTGCGCCGGATGAACCGGGTGACGGAGGACATTCTGGCCGGCGTGTTTCCCCCGGAGATGTGACAGCGGTGGCTGGGCTCCGGGGATTTGTCGCGGATGTGTTCTGCGCCGCGCGCGGGCTCAGGACTGCCTGGTGTCGCGAGAGGCACCTGCGGTGGCAGACGGGCGCCGCCGCACTGGTGATATTCGTCGGACGGTGGAGCGACCTTTCCGCCGGTGAGTGGGCCCTCCTGGCCCTGGTCTCTGCCGTGGTACTTGTGACCCAGGTGTTCAACTGGGTGCTCGAGGCCACCCTCGGGCTGGCGGTCGGCGAGTATAACCCGCTGGTGAGGGCGGCCAAGGATGCGGCGGCCGGTGCGGTGCTTATTGCCGCCTCCTGCGCCGTGATCGTGTTCTTTCTGGTCATGTGGCCGGAAATCGGATCCCTGGTCCCGCGGCTGGCGGGCGGGTGGAGGCTGCAGCGGATGCAGCTTGTGGTGCAGATCCTGGCGGTTGTCTTCGTCCTGTACATATCATTTCGAACATACCGATCGAGGGACTGATGTGAATGAGATACATTGCCATTGCGGCGTCTTTGCTGATTGGGATCTCCGCGCTTCTGGTGGGCTGTTCGCGAGAGGCCGAGGAACCCGTCTCGGAACCCGAACCCGAACCGGAGCAGGAGGAGATCGAGAGGGAGCCGGAGGATCCCCCGGAGGAGGATCGCGGTCCCTTCAACCCATTTACGGGACTGTCCGCGCCGGAGGACAGTATATCCCGGCGGCCCATCGCCGTGGTCGTGGACAATCACCCGGCGGCCAGACCGCAGGTCGGACTAACGGGGGCGGACCTGGTCTTCGAGATGCTGGCCGAGGGTGGAGTGACGCGATTGATGCCGGTGTACCTGCAGGAAGAGCCGGAGGTGGTCGGTCCCGTTCGCAGCGCCCGCCCCTACATACTGGACATCGCCCTGTCCCTGGATGCTGTGCTGGCTCACTGCGGGGGGAGCCCCGGAGCGTACCGCCAGATTGAGAATCTGGGGATGGAGGTCTTCAATGATCTCTGGGGGAGCGGGGGATTCTTCCGGGATCCGCGTCCCGGGGTGAGCTACGAACACACCCTGTTCACGCGGATCACTGATCTCCGCCCCCTTATGAAGGAGAGAGGGTTCGAACACGAGGAGATCCCCCCCCGCATGTGGCAGTTCGATCCGGAGAGTCCGTCCGACGCGGAGGCGAGTCAGGTCGCCGATGAGATTGCCATTCGTTTCCCCGGTTTCGGATACACCGCGTCCTTCAGGTATGAGGAGGAGAGCGATCGTTACCTGCGCTTCACCTCCGGGGCCGAGCACCTGGATCGCGACAGTGACGAGCAGCTTGCGGCGGCAAACGTGATAGTCATGCGCGTGGCGACCCGCGTGATAGCGGGCGACACCGAGGGAAGACTGGAGATGGACCTCAGAGGGGAGGGAGAGGGCCTTCTGGTCGCCGCCGGGTGGGCCCGCGACATCACCTGGAAGAAGGAGGATTTGTATTCTCCCCTTGAATTCTTCGAGTCCTCCGGTGACGGCCTGGTGATGACTCCCGGTGTGACCTGGATAGAGCTGGCCCCCCTCAATGCAGAGGTCACGGTGAGGGAGATGAACTCAAATGGACAGTGAACTCTCGGTCTCCGGTTTCGTCGCCGTCGTCGGATTCTCCAATGTGGGGAAGTCGACCCTGGTCAATCGCCTGGTGGGGCAAAAGGTGTCCATCGTGTCGGGGAAGCCGCAGACCACCAGGAACCGGATTCGGGGCATATTGAACGATGACGACATGCAGATCGTCTTCGTGGATACCCCGGGGATCCAGAAGCCGCGGGATCGGCTGGAGGAACACATGGTCGCCGGCGCCCGCAGTGCCATGGGCGACGTGGACCTCAACCTCCTGGTCGTCGACGGGGCGCGCAGGAGCCCGGGTCGCGGCGATCGGGCCTGCGCGCATCTGGTGGACCGGGCCGGTCGGCCGGCCATCCTGGTCGTCAACAAGATGGACGCGGTCCCGGCCGAACGGAGGGAGGAGCGGGTCAGGACGTACTCTGCCCTGGGTGATTTCGCCGCGGTGCTGGGAATATCCGCGCTCCACGGATGGAATGTGGACGCCCTCCGGGACGAGATCGTCGCCCGCCTGCCCTCAGGCCCAAGGTACTTTCCACCCGACATGACCAGTGATCAGCCGATGCCCTTCCTGGTGGCGGAGCTGATCCGGGAGAAGATCCTCGAGGTCACCGAGCAGGAGGTGCCCTACTCGGTGGCGGTCGCCGTGGTGAGCGCGGAGGAGAGGCCGGGAGGCAAGTACTACCTGGCGGCGGACATACTGGTCGAGCGCGAGTCGCAGAAGGGGATCCTGATCGGCGCGGGGGGCAGGATGATCAAGACCATCGGCGAGCGCAGCCGGGAGGAAGTTGAGCGAGTCATGGAGGTGGACGTCTATCTTGACCTGCACGTGCGGGTGCAGAGGAGATGGCGGGACAGTCACGTAGTTCTGAGGGAACTGGGGCTGCGCTGGGAGAGAGAGTGAAGCTGATTGCGGGGATACACGGTGGAGGCCATCGTCCTGGCCCGGAAGGAGATGGGTGAACGTGACCGGCTGGTGACTCTCCTCAGCCGGGACCGGGGGAAGATCCGGGCGGTGGTCCGGGGGGCGAGCAGGGCGAACAGCAAACTGGCGGGACTGGTGCAGCCCTTCAGCCGGGCGAGGCTGGACCTGTGGAGGGGGCGCTCCCTTGACGGTGTGCGCGGAGGTGAGGTTCTGGAGAGCTTCCGGGGGTTGCGCTCGGACTTCGAGGGCATTGCCTACGCCTCCTGCATGGCCGAGATGGCCGGCTGCATCGCGCAGGAGGACGAGAGGGACGAGGCGCTGTATCTGCTGCTGCTCACCTGCTACCGCGCCCTGGAGCGCGGAATGGACCGCCTGCTGGCCGGCGTGTTCTTCTGTGTGCGGGTGATGAAGGTGCTGGGCGTGTTTCCCGTCCTGGAACACTGTGTGATCTGCGGGAGGAGTGCGGGATCCGATGCTTACCTGAGGTTCTCCCAGGGAGGAGTGACCTGCCGCGACTGCCGGGGCGGAGGGGGACCCGGGGTGGGGGTGCCGGCTCGTATCGCCCGCCTGGCCCTGGACCTTCGGGAAGTTCACCCGCGCGAGCTGGCGGGCTTCCGGGCGTCCGGGGAAGATCTGACGGCCCTGAGGGAGATATTCCTCGATTATGCAGAGTTTCAACTGGATCGCCGGGTGAACTCGCGCAGCTTTCTGGATATACTAGGATGAGCAGCACAACGACACGAGAGCAGGAGGACGGCTATGAATGATCTGGAGAAGATCGATGCGGTGCGGGAGCGCACCGGTGTCAGCTACCGCCGGGCCCGGGAAGCTCTCGAACGCACCGACGGAGACGTGATCGAGGCCCTCATCTACCTGGAGGACGGAAGCGCCGAACACAGCTGGGCGGAGCAGATCCAGGTGAAGGGCAACGACCTGATTCAGAGCGTCCGATCCCTCATACGGGAGGGAAATGTCCGGCGCATCATCATACGGCAGGACGGACGAACTCTGGTGGAATTCCCGGTGACTGTTGGGGCCATCGGGGCTCTACTGATGCCCAGCCTCGCCGCCCTGGGCGCGGTGGCGGCCCTGGTGAGCGAGTGCACGATACTCGTGCAGCGCCGCGGGCCGGAGGACGATTCCGAGTCGGAAAAGAAGGATGCCGAAGAGAAAGGTGAATGAGTGAGGCGGTTCGACCGGGGAGGATCGCCGGTCGGCCGAGAGGACGAGAGAGGTCTGAAGGCATATTCCCGTCCTTGCCGGGCGATGAGAGGACGGGAATGTGTTTTCTCCCCGGAGGAGGTGGAGTGTGAATCTTCAGGACATCATCTCAGCTCTGAGTGAATTCTGGCGGGACCGGGGATGCGCGCTGGCGCAGCCCTACGATATTGAGAAGGGTGCGGGAACCATGAATCCGGCCACGTTTTTCGGGTCCTTAGGTCCCGAGCCCCGGGCAGTTGCCTACCCGGAGCCCTCGCGGCGCCCTGTCGACGGGCGGTACGGCGAGAATCCCCTCCGTCTGTACCGGCACTGGCAGTACCAGGTGGTGATCAAGCCGTCCCCGGACGACATCCAGGAGACATACCTCGAGAGCCTGGAGCATCTGGGGGTTGATGTGCGCGCTCACGACGTGCGCTTCGTCGAGGACAACTGGGAGGCGCCCACCCTGGGCGCCTGGGGATTGGGTTGGGAGGTCTGGATAGACGGCATGGAAGTGACCCAGTTCACCTATTTTCAGCAGATGGGTGGCTGCGATCTCACCCTCATCCCGGTGGAGATGACCTACGGCCTCGAGCGCCTGGGGTGTTTTCTGCAGGGCGTCACGGATATCTTCGAACTGCACTGGGACGAAAGATTGACCTACGGACAGGTTTACCGGCGGGATGAATATGAGCACTCCCGCTACAGCTTCGAGGTGGCCGATGTGCCCACCCTGCTGCGCTGCTTTGCGGATTGCGAACGGGAGGCGGGACGGGCGCTGGCGGAGGGCCTGGTCTCGCCCGCGTACGATCTGGCGCTGAAGTGCTCTCATCTTTTCAATCTCCTGGAAGCCAGGGGCGCCCTGAGCGTGACGGAGCGGACCGGTTACATAGCGAGGATAAGGGCACTGACCCGGGCGTGCGCGCAGCTGTATGTGGGAGAGAGGGAGGTCGATGACAGATGAGCGGCGAGGTCAGAGGGGCCCTGCTGGAGGTGGGATGCGCTGAGATTCCCGCCGCGTACCTACCGGACGCCATCGACCAGATGCGGGCGCTTGCCGCCGGGCAGCTCCGGGAGGCCCGGCTTCGCTTTGAGGCGGTGGACAGCTGGGCAACACCGCGGCGCCTGGTGCTCGCAATTAGTGGAGTTCCGCCCAGGGGAGAGGATTCGGTTCGGGAGGTGAGGGGCCCGTCCGCCGAGATTGCCTACGATGACGAGGGAAATCCGACGCCGGCCGCCGAGGGTTTCGCCCGGGGCCAGAGCGTCGCGACCCAGGACCTGCAGAGGAGAACTGAGGACAGGGGAACCTACGTCTATGCCGTGCACCGCATCCCCGGCCGGGACGCGGTGGATATCCTGGCGGAAGTGATGAGCGGAGTTATGACTCGCCTGGCCTTCCCCCGCACCATGAGGTGGGGTGTGGGCGAGTACTCCTTCGTCCGGCCGGTCAGATGGCTGGTCGCCCTGTGGGGGGACAGTCTGATCCCCCTGGAGTTTGCCGGGCTCAGGGCGGGTCGGCAAAGCCGGGGTCCCCGGTACGATCCCATCCGCCTGACCGTGGAGCGGGCTGAGGATTATGTGAGTGTCCTGGAGGCGGGCGGGGTGATGGTCGACCCTGAGCAGAGGCGGCGGGCGATCGTGCGGGACTGCCTCGAGGCGGCGCGGAGCCTGGGCGGGAGAGCCCTGTTGAAGGAGAGTGTGCTGGACGAGGTGACTTACCTGGTCGAGCATCCGGTGGCCGTGGCCGGATCCATTCCCCGGCAGTACATGGATGTTCCCCGCATCGTGGTGGTCACCGCCATGCAGTCTCATTTGCGCTTCTTCCCGGTTGAGGGAGAGGACGGTGACCTCATGCCCCATTTCCTGTCCGTGATCAACGGCACCGAGCAGATGAGGGAGTCCGTCGTCCGCGGCAACGAGCTGGTGCTCAACGCGCGCCTGGCCGATGCCAGATTCTTCTGGGACGAGGACCGCAAGCAGTCGCTGGAGCAGTATGCCGGGGGGCTGGAGGACGTGGTGTTCCACGAGCGATTGGGCAGTCTGGCGGACAAGGTGCGGAGACTGGGTGCAATGGCGGAGAGGACGGCCGCCCGGGGGCTGATCGGTCCGGAGCTGCCGGCGCTGCAGCGGGCGGTGGGCCTGTGCAAGGCAGATCTGCTGACGCAGATGGTGGGCGAGTTTCCCTCCCTGCAGGGCCGGATCGGCGCGGAGTATGCCCGGGCCGGTGGGGAAGAGGAGGAAGTCTGCCGGGCGATAGAGGAGCACTACCTGCCGACGGGGTCGGGCGATCCCCTGCCGCGCACCCAGGTCGGCCGTCTGCTGAGCCTGATTGACAAGACTGACGATTTGGTGGGCGGGTTTGCCGCATCATTGGAGGTCAGCGGTTCGGAGGATCCCTACGGACTGCGGCGTTCTGCGACCGGGATCCTGCGCCTGCTGGGTGAGATCGGCCACCGGGTGGGAGATCTCCTGGGAGACTCAGCCAAGACCCACGCACTCTCGGAGGACGACGCCGGAGACGTGATCCCCGAGGTCATGGAGTTTCTGCGCCGGCGACTGCTGCGGATGCTGCTCGACCGCGGCTTCCGGCACGAGGTTGCCGTCGGGGTGCTGAACCGCGGTTGGGATGACGTACGGGACGTGTGGGTTCGCTGTGAGGCGGTGTCAGACTTCCTCGATTCACCGGAGGCTGACGACCTCCTGGTGGCCTGGCGCCGATGTCACAATCTGGGGCAGGAGGCGAGCGGGCTCGAGGATCTTGCCCCGGACGAGTTTGCTACTGCAGAGGCCCGCGATCTCTGCAGGGCCTATCTGGACCTGAAGAGACGGGGGGATCCTCTCCTCGAGGGGGCCGAGTACGGGCGCTTCTTCTCCCTGGCTGCGGGGCTCAGACCCCGGGTCGACGCCTTTCTGGATTCTGTCAGGGTGATGGTCTCCCGGGACGAGGTGCGCCGCCGGCGACTGGCCCTGCTGTCAGAGATAGCCTCCTATCTTGCCCGTCCGGTGGACTGGAGTGTCCTGCCGGGTTGAAGTGGGGTGATTGGGTGACGCGGGAAATGACGGTTTACGTGGTGTCTGATTCCATCGGCGAGACGGCCGAGTCGGTGGCGCGGGCCGCGATAAGCCAGTTTGAGATGAACTCGGAACAGGTTCGGGTTGAACGCATTCCCTTCGTCCACTCGCACGAGCGGGTGGACGAGGCGCTGGAGCGCGTGGACCGGGATGAGAAGACTCTCATCGTATATACCCTGGTGGTCTCTGAAGTCCGCGAGTACATAGAGGAGAGGTGCTCGCAGGAGGGGATCCCGACAGTTGACATCATGGGTCCTTTGATGCGGGTGCTGTGCAGCGTCCTGGGGCGCGGTCCCCGCCAGGAACCGGGCATCATTCACCGCATGGATGATCGCTACTTCCGCCGGGTGGCCGCAGTTGAGTTCGCCGTCAGGTACGATGACGGTCGCGAGCCCCGCGGGTTTCTCAAGGCGGATGTCATACTGACGGGAGTCTCCCGCACGTCCAAGACTCCGGTGTGCATGTACCTGGCGCACCGGGAGTACCGGGCGGCCAACTACCCTCTCGCCCCCGAGGTCGAACCCGCGCGGGAGCTGTTTCTGGTCAGGGACCGGGTCATCGGCATGACGATTGCGGCGGAGCAGCTGCAGGTGATACGAAGAGAGAGAATGAGGCGGCTGGGACTGACTCGGCCGTCAAACTACGATGATCTCGGGCGGATCCGCCAGGAGCTGAGATACGCGGCCAGCCTGTTCCGAGAGCTGGACTGCCCGGTGATCGATGTCACCAACAAGGCGGTGGAGGAGACGGCCACCACGGTTCTGGAGATAATGCGGAAGGGAGAGTGGAGAGGTGGCGGACGAGCCGACGGATAGAAAACTTGTCTATTCCTTTGATGAGGGTCGGGCTGAGATGAGGGGCCTGCTGGGGGGCAAGGGGGCCAACCTGGCGGAGATGACTCGCCTGGGCATGCCGGTTCCTCCCGGGTTCACCATAACGACGGAGGCGTGTCTGGAGTACAATTGCTCGGGCCGCATCCCAGAAGAGCTGGAGGACCAGATCAGAGAGAAGCTCCGGCATCTGGAACAGCAGAGGGAAGCCGAGTTCGGGTCTGCCTCCAACCCGCTGCTGGTGTCGGTGCGTTCCGGGGCGGCGATTTCCATGCCCGGGATGATGGACACGGTGCTCAATCTCGGGCTCAATGATCAGTCGGTAGCGGGGCTGGCCGCGATCACCGGCGATGAGCGCTTTGCCCTGGACTGCTATCGACGCCTCATCCAGATGTTCGGCAATGTGGTCAGGGGCATCAATCACGTCTACTTCGAGGACCTGCTGGCCCGGGTCAAGGAATCGGCCGGGGTTGCCGGCGATCACGAGCTCACGGCAACCGACCTCGGCCGGGCTATCGACATGTACCTGGATCTGTACGAGTCCCAGACCGGGGATGCCTTCCCCCGGGATCCTTGGGAACAGCTGATGGCGGCGGTGAGGGCCGTCTTCGCCTCGTGGGACAACGAGAGGGCCCGGGTTTACCGGAGGGTGCACGGGATTCCCGATGACCTGGGAACCGCGGTCAATGTCCAGTCCATGGTTTTTGGCAACCGGGGCGAGCACTGCGGAACGGGGGTGTTGTTCACCCGGGATCCGGCCACGGGAGAGAAGAGGCTCTACGGCGAGTACCTGCGCAACGCCCAGGGTGAGGATGTGGTGGCCGGGATCCGAACGCCGCGTCCCATAGAGAAACTGGGGGAGGATCTGCCGGAGGTTTACGATGACATCCTGGAGGCGGTGTGTGTCCTGGAGAACCACTACCGCGACATGCAGGACGTGGAGTTTACCATTGAGGGCGGACAGCTGTTCCTCCTGCAGACGCGCAACGGCAAGCGCACGGCCACGGCCGCGGTGAAGATAGCCCACGACATGGTCCTGGAGGGCCTGATTGACCGCCGGGAGGCGTTGAGCTGGGTCAATCCCGAGGACATCGGCGTGCTCCTGCACCGCCGCATCGATCCCGGGACTGACATTGAGCCGCTGGCCCGCGGATTGGGTGCTTCCCCGGGAGCGGCACGGGGTCGGGTGGTGTTCACTGCCGACGAGGCCGAGGCCCGGGGAGCGGGCGGGGAGGCGGTGGTCCTCATTCGTCCGGAGACCACCCCCGACGACATTCACGGGATGGTTGAGGCGCAGGGCGTGTTGACCAGCCGGGGAGGGCTGACCTGTCACGCAGCAATCGTGGCCCGCGGGATGGGCAAGCCCTGCGTGGTGGGCTGCGAGGGTCTGCGAATAGACCTCCCCAACCGGGTGGCGCGATCGGGGGCGAGGAGCATCGGCGAGGGGGACGTGATCACCATAGACGGGTCCTCCGGTCGGGTGTATGTGGGAGACGTTCCTCTCATCGATCCGACCATGGCTCCCGAGTTCGAGGTTTTCCTCTCCTGGGCGGACGAGGTGCGGACCATAGGGGTCAGGGCCAATGCCGACACACCCGCTGATGCTGAGCGAGCCCGCGGGTTCGGAGCCCGGGGCATCGGCCTGTGCCGCACCGAGCACATGTTCATGCAGCCGGAACGACTCAGCGCCATGCAGGAGATGATCATCGCACAGGACAGGGAGCAGAGAGAGAAGGCCCTTGCCCGCCTCCTGCCCATGCAGAGGGAGGACTTCGAGGGGATCTTCCGGGCCATGGACGGGGAGCCGGTCACCATCAGACTGCTTGATCCCCCGCTGCACGAGTTCCTGCCCGACATCTCACACATCGCGGCGGAGATAGCGGAACTGAGGGCGCGGGACGGCTCGCGGGTCGAGATTGCCGAAAAGGAGGAAGTCCTTCAGCGGGCCCAGTCGCTGCAGGAGGTCAACCCCATGCTGGGACAGCGCGGATGCCGGGTCGCGGTGTCCTATCCCGAGATCTACGTGATGCAGAGCCGGGCGATATTCGAGGCGGCCGCCGCAGTGATGGGTGAGGGAATCGCCGTGCACCCGGAGATCATGATCCCTCTGATCAGTGATGTCACCGAGTTTGATGAGCTGGCTCCCGTGATACGGGAGACCGCGGCGATGGTGAGGGAGGAGACGGGAGTGAAGATACCGTTCACCGTGGGCACCATGATAGAGGTACCCCGCGCCTGCCTGGTGGCCGACCATCTGGCCGCCTCGGCCGAGTTCTTCTCCTTCGGCACCAACGACCTGACCCAGACTGTCTTCGGTTTTAGCCGCGATGACGCCGAGGCCAAGTTCATTCACCTGTACCTGACCAAGGGATTGCTGGAGGAGAATCCGTTTGCCGTTCTGGATCAGAGAGGTGTGGGGAAGCTGATGGAGATGGCCCTCAACCTCGGACGTCAGGCCCGTCCCGATCTCAAGGTGGGCATCTGCGGGGAGCACGGCGGTGAGCCCGAATCCATCGCCTTCTGTGACCGCATCGGCCTGGATTATGTCAGCTGCTCCCCCTATCGCGTGCCGGTGGCCAGGCTGGCGGCGGCACAGGCGGCGTTGAGGCGGAAGGAGTGAGAGATTCTCCGATTGTGCGGCAGGATTTGGGCCGCAGCTGGAGAACACTATACTGAGTCAGGTCCGGCAGGTCTGATCACTTTCTGGGGCGAGGGGAACGCCCCAGAATTTGTTTGGCTCATATGTCCACGAAGAAGAGGTGTAAGGTGCAATGGATGACGGGTTTGCGGAGAGAGTCCGCACCCACACGGACATAGTGGAGATCATCTCCGATTATGTGACTCTGAAGCAGCAGGGTCGTGACCTCGTGGGACTGTGTCCCTTTCACGAGGAGAAGACTCCGTCCTTCACCGTCTCACCGGAGAGGCAGCTCTACTACTGCTTCGGCTGCCATCAGGGCGGCGATGTGTTCAACTTCGTGATGCAGATCGAGGGGCTGACCTTCCCCGAGGCCCTCCGATTCCTGGCTGAGCGGGCGGGAATCGAGGTGCCACGCAGGATGCGCGAGGGCGGATCTTCCCGGCGCCAGCGGGTGAGGGACTACCTGTATCGGCTGGGTGAGCTGGCGGCGGAGTTCTACCGCGAGAGGTTGGAGGATTCTGCGGGGGCCGCGGCGCGAAATTACCTGCGAGACAGAGGGATTCCCGAGTCGGTGCAGAAAGAGTATCGTCTGGGTTATGCGCCGGGTTCCTGGAATGCCATGTGTGGCATGTTGCAGTCCCGCGGGGTGAAGATGAGGGCAGCGGAACTCATGGGCCTGGTGAAGAAGAGTGAAGAGCGCGGCAACTACTACGACGCGTTCCGTGACCGGCTGATGTTCACCATCACGGATTTTCAGGGGCGGGTGGTGGGTTTTGCCGGCAGGGTTCTCGATGACGGGCATCCGAAGTATCTGAATTCGCCGGAGAACCCGATATTCAGGAAAGGGGACATCTGGTATGGCCTGGACCGGGCCAGAGATGCCATCCGGCGCAGGAACAGAGTCATACTTGTCGAAGGATATATGGATGTCCTTGCCTGCGTCGTGCACAGATGGCGGGAGACAGTGGCCTCGATGGGAACTGCCGTCAGTTCCGGGCAGGTGGCGTTGCTGGGCCGGTACACCCAGAATGCTTTCGTGGCCTTTGATGCGGACAGTGCGGGAACGGAGGCCGTCCTCCGCAGTATGAACAACTTCACCGGGACCGGGGTGAATCTGCGCGTCATCTCCCTGCCCCGGGACACCGACCCGGACGAGGTCCTCAACTCGGAGGGGGGAGAGGAAACTTTTGCCCGGTGCGTAGAGGAGGGGGTCAGCTTCTTCGACTTCTGCTGGAACAGGGCGTGTGAACGTCACGACGTCAGCGGGGCGGAGGGCAAGGCCCGCGCCCTGCACGATGTGGCTCACATAATCTGGGCGGAGGAGGATTCGGTGGTGCGGGCGGACCGGATCCGGCAGGTGGCGGACTCGTTGAACCTGCCGCAACGGGCGATAAGGGACCAGCTCCGGCAGTTACAAAAGATGGCAAGAAAGCATAAAGCGGGCGGAAATAGACATAATACTAAGGAAAATTACGGTACGCGTCTCTCTCAGCAAAAATCTGCCTCCTGGCGGGCGGAACGCCAGGTGTTGCAGCTGATGTTGGCCAGGAGGGAGTTTGTGCGCCGGGGGATTGAGGCCCTGCGCGAGGACGACTTCGAGGACGAACTGCACCGGCGCATAGCTTCGGTCGTACTCGAGGAAGATCAGGTGAGGGAGGATGTGAACAATCGGGTGCTCTCCAGTTGTGAGGACGAGGAGCAGCGCCGTCTGGTGGCGGAATTCATGATGGAGGATCTTGCGTCGGGCAGCCCGGAGAGAGTGTTCAACGATTGCACCTCCGTGCTGTTGCGGCGAAGGCAACAGAAACGGGTCGGCGAGCTGATGGCAATCATCAGCGGCAAGGAACGCAGGGGTGAACCGATTCCACCCCAGATACTACAGGAACAGATGCAACTTCTGCTTGAACTGAAATCACGCAAGGTTTGACTTGCGGCTGTTCTGGGAGTGGTGGCCTTGAGTCTCGCAGAAGAGAGACAAAACATGCATAGGAGCGGAGAAGACTTGAATAGGGACAGAGTTGAGCAAAAAATCGCGGAGTATCTTGATCATCCGGAAGTGCGGCAACTTTTGGAGGAGGGCAAGGAGAAGGGGATCCTCGCCTATCAGGATATCATGGATGCCCTCGCCGAGATTGAGCTCGGCGTGGGTGAAATCGAGGCGATCTACAAGCAGCTTAGGGAAGATGGAGTGCGGATCGAGGGTGACCCCAAAGCAGAGGAGTCTGAAGATACCGATGAAAGTGAGGAAGACGGGTCCGAGCTGGATCTGCCCGAGGGAATCTCCCTCGACGACCCGGTGCGCATGTATTTGAAGGAGATCGGCCGGGTTGATCTGCTCAAGGCAGAGGAGGAGATCGCGCTGGCCAAGAGAATCGAGGCTGGCGACGAGAGCGCCAAACGCGAACTGGTTGAGGCCAACCTGCGCCTGGTTGTGAGCATAGCCAAGCGCTACGTGGGCCGGGGTATGCTTTTTCTGGACCTGATCCAGGAGGGCAACCTGGGATTGATGAAGGCGGTGGAGAAGTTCGACTACCGCAAGGGCTACAAGTTCAGCACCTATGCCACCTGGTGGATTCGGCAGGCGATCACCAGGGCCATAGCTGATCAGGCCCGGACCATCAGGATCCCTGTCCACATGGTGGAAACGATCAATAAGCTGATCCGCATCTCCAGACAGCTGCTGCAGGAGCTAGGACGTGAGCCGACGGCCGAGGAGATTGCCGGAGAAATGGACATTGAGCCGGAACGGGTGCGCGAGATTATGAAGATATCTCAGGAGCCCGTGTCCCTGGAGACCCCGATAGGGGAGGAAGAGGACAGCCACCTGGGGGACTTCATCCCGGACGAGGAGGCGCGCGAACCGTCAGACGCCGCTTCCTTCGCCCTGCTGAAGGGTCAACTGGAGAGCGTTCTGCACACCCTGACTCCGCGGGAGGAGAAGGTCCTGCGCCTGCGCTTCGGCCTCGACGATGGACGAGCCCGCACCCTGGAAGAGGTTGGCCAGGTGTTCGGCGTGACCAGGGAGCGCATAAGGCAGATCGAGGCCAAGGCACTGCGGAAACTGCGCCATCCCAAGCGCAGTGCTTCGCTCAAGGACTATGTTGAATAGCTCGCGACGCCACAAGGACTTGACGCACCACAGGGTCTTGATTATAATGGGGCATGCTTGATGAGGGAGCACGCTCCACGGTAGCTCAATGGCAGAGCGTCCGGCTGTTAACCGGAGGGTTGCAGGTTCGAGTCCTGCCCGTGGAGCCAAATCCATCCCCATCAGAAGCACATGGGCCCATAGCTCAGTCGGTCAGAGCAGGGGTCTCATAAACCCAAGGTCGTTGGTTCGAGTCCAACTGGGCCCACACCCCGGATTATCACCTCACAGCGTGGCCCCATAGTCAAGTGGTTAAGACACCAGCCTTTCAAGCTGGAGACCCGGGTTCAATCCCCGGTGGGGTCACATCTTTCTTCATCCCGAGAGATTCCTCATCTGTACATCCGTGTGACGCCCTTCACTGGCCCGATTGCCGGGGTGAATGGTCATTGCGAAGGTGGTTCCACCTCTGCATCCGGATCCCAGCGAAAGGGTCCCGCCCAGGGAGGAGTGGACAATCTGGCGGGCCAGAAACAGCCCCAGGCCGGTGCCTCCGGGTTTGGTGGTGAAGCCGGGAGCAAAGACGCGCTTGGCGATGTCCTCGGGGATTCCCGGACCGTTGTCCCTGACCGTGATATGCAGGGCGACGTCATTCTGGCACGTCACGTAGACTCTCCTACCCCGGGGTGAGGCGTCAACCGCATTGTCGACCAGGCAGTAGAGGGCTCTCTGCAACAGCTGGCCCCGAATACCGTCAATCTGGATCTCTCGTTCGGGCAGGCCCACGTTCACCTGGACACCTTTCTGGTTGAGCACTGGCCGCACCAGGTTGACCACGTTCTTGATGACTTCCGCCAGGGTCATGGGCTTACTCTCGGCCCCGAACCGTGAACGCGGCTCCAGTAGAATTCTGCGGAAAGTGTCTTCCAGTGCGTCGACAGACTCGATGATCCCATCGAAATAGGTGTCGAGCTCATCGCCGTGATCGCACATCTTGGCGAGCTGGGCGTAGGCGCGGATTATGGCCACCTGATTGCATACCTCGTGCAGCCTGGCCACGGCGAGCTCGAGGGTGGCGGCCAGGTTCGCCAGCTCCTGCCCCTCATCGGTCTCTGGGTACACTGATCCCACATCCTCCCGCGTGAGGTGTTCATTCATGTCCCCGGGTTCATTACGCCCATCCCTGACGGAGCTGTTAGAGGGTGACCTGCAAGGAAATGGTTCTAGATGGGCGAAGCATCCTCCGGCTTCTACGTCTCGCTGTCCGACCTCTCTTCTGTGAGTGCGATGGGAGGATCTTATGGTCGCTCGTCTGCGCCTCGCGGTCTCTCAGCGGGCAGTTCCGGTTACCCGCCT
>JAWOBW010000312.1:0-3084 GCA_046484105.1 Bacillota bacterium | reverse complement strand
CGCTACCCGGTAGCCGGCTCGTTCCACTGCCCGGGCGATCTGATCCGTGTCTGTCAGCTCCGGATCGTAGACGACGTCGAGGCGCTCGGCGCCCAGGTAGACCCGTGCCTCCCGCACACCCGGTACGCCCCGCACGCTCTCCTCAATGTGCAGGGCGCACTGAGCACAGTCCATCCCAGTCACAGCCAGGCGCTTCTTGCTCCACGGTCGGTTCATGCTAGCCTCACGATGTGGTCATCCACCCCACGCGCGCACCGCGGCACTGTTGTAGTCCGGGCGCGACATGGCCTCAGACTCCCCTGCGCAAGCCTGCTCGGCGCTGGTGACGATGCATTGGATGGAACGAGAGATGCGAGCCGATCCAGCGCGGTATCTCATCCCTCGTCCGCACCGCCGACGCGGAGGGAGCGGTGCCGGGCCATAGCCCGCGGCAGCGCCCCGAAATCGTCCCAGCTCACACCGACCACCAGCTCCTCGTCCCGGAAGCCGCACAGATCCCGCATGCCTTGGCAGAGGAGGCTCAGGTGCGGTCTCCCGGTTTCATACACCCGTGCGATTACCTCGCCACAGACCGCGTGGGTCCCTGTACAGTGGGCCTCAATCCCGCCGATCAGTACAGCCAGCGCCATAGCCTGGCGAGCCGTGACGGTAAACACCACCTGATCCGCGCCCTCGACGGGCCCCACGCGTACACTCCTGACGCTGCTGTGGATGCGCGGCTCTACGTCCACATAGACCGGTTCCACCATCCCCAGGGCTAAGCTTGCTCCCGGGCACTCGATCTCACCGAAGCGAAACGTGCGCGATCCGCTGTTCAGATCCTCCTGCTCCAGAATGCAGAAGCGCTGGGGGCCATCAACTGGCGTCGCCAGCCGGCGACCCTCCTAGATCTGGACTCCCACCGGTCTGTGGGCCAGGTCCAGGAACGCTTGGATTTCGCCAGCGATACCCTGTGCGCTGCTCAAGCCGGCCCGCCTTCCTGGGAGCTCCGCGCTTCTTTGCCCAGGGTGCAGTATGCCTCGTGCGCCTCTCTTCCGCCGTCGGTCAAAGCGGTGATGGTGGGATGCTCCCCACATATGGGGCAATCGGGACTCTGATCCATCTCCAACTCCAGGAACGACATCTCAAGGGCGTCGAAAACCAGGAGTCGTCCTCTCAACGTGGTGCCGACATCGAGAAGGAGCTTGAGTGTCTCGGTCGCCTGGATGGTGCCGATGACCCCGGGTACCGCTCCCAGCACGCCGGCCTCCTGACAGCTCGGCACCGCGCCGGGCGGAGGTGGCTCGGGGAAGATGCACCGATAGCACGGGCCGTTGC
This sequence comes from Bacillota bacterium, assembly GCA_046484105.1. GTDB lineage: Bacteria > Bacillota > Sulfobacillia > SLMV01 > SLMV01 > PWUC01. Next base: position 1,767 of record JAWOBW010000312.1, on the reverse strand, counting down.
CAGTGCGGAAGACCGTCACCTGTCCCTCAAATTGGTACACGGCGCCCAGGACCAGGGGCTTCCGCAGAAGCACGCACGTGTCGTTCATTAGGTACTTGGTCGGGAAGTTATCGCTTCCCTCGACCACCACGTCATACGGCTCCACAATATCCATCGCGTTCTCCGCCGTGATCCGCTCCTGATGCAGAATCAGCGTCACGTCTGGGTTGAGCGCCCGGATGGTCCGCGCAGCCGATGCGGTCTTGGGACGGCCCACGTCGGAGGTGCGATGCACCACTTGACGATGCAGGTTGGACAGATCGACCTCGTCGGAGTCGGTGAGCCCGAGCGTCCCGACACCGGCTGCCGCCAGGTACAGCGCAACCGGCGAGCCCAGCCCGCCGGCCCCCATTACCAGAACCTTGGCCTGCAGCAGCCTGCGCTGCCCCTTCCCACCTACTGATGGCAGGATGATCTGACGGCTGTAGCGCCGGATCTGAGCCTCCGTCAACCCGAACATCTCTTCCTCCGCACCCTACTCTAACCGCGCACCCGCTCGGGTCTCCCTATTGCCAGCGCGACCTCCTGAATCTCACCACCGCTGATGCGGTACCCACCCAGGGCTGGGGGCTCACCTTCCGTCAGCGACACGATGACGTAGACGGCCTCGGGATAGTGGGCCATGGCCACATCTCTCGGAGACGGGTAGGGCGGTGCATCGATGTGAGAATGGTAGATGCCAATGAGCTGGTCGCCCTGCTCCTCGATCTCTAACATGGCGTTCACCTGAGCCTGAGGTTCCGCTAGATACCGGACCGAGCTCTCCTCGGTGTTGGGCAGTGCGTAGACCCTGGTCACTCGGCCCTCCCGGCCGCCGAGCAGGCCACAGGCTTCGTAGGGGCGAGCAGCTTGCGCGTGGTCGATCATCTGTCCTATGTGTTGCGGAGCGAGAGCCAGCTCGTGTTCTGGCGTCGTGGTCATTGATCAGTCCCCTTGCGCACTTGGATCAGCCAATCGTCTCCCACACCCTGCCTCACTTGGAGCACATCGTGCCCGCGGTGGGCCAGGCTCCGCGGCACGTTCTCTGCCGCTGGCGCGTGATCTACCGTCACCTCCAGCACCTGTCCCGGCTCCATCTCCTCCAGTGCGAGGATCGTCTTCACGAACGTGTACGGGCACACCTCGCCTCTCAGATCAAGGGAGTCAGTGGCATCCGTCGCTTCATTCATCAGGCAACTCATTCATCTAACGTAGGGTCCCACAAAGGCCCTCAGGCTTTTCCGCCACGGGCTTCATCCCCCGGCGTCCTGGCGTGATCTGCCTGAAAGCATGCACCCAGTGCCTTCTCGCTCTGAGACCCGCAGGGTCTCCAGGTGGTTCTTCCCGCAGACCCCACCGGCCAAGCGTTCCCCGCCGGCTCTCCGACCCGGGGGGGGGTAGCCCCCCAATCGGTCTCCGACGGGGAACGCCTATGCCAGGCAGGGGAGGACGACCTCAGTTCTCGTCTTGCTGGGCCCCCTCGCCGCTCCCCTCCAGGTACTTCTCCGGATCCTTCTCGAACGCCACCTTGCAGCCCGGCGCGCAGAAGTAATACGTCTTCCCTTTGTACTCCGCCTCCGCTGCGGCGGTCTTCGGTTCGACTTCCATCTTGCAGACTGGATCCAGTGCCATTTTGATTACCTCCTGTGTGCTCTGAGTAGGTTCGGGCAGCGGGAGTATAGGGATACAATAATGCAAATCAAGATCAACAATCCCAAGGGCCGGGCACAGGAAGTATGACAATAAATC
>JAWOBW010000310.1:0-4989 GCA_046484105.1 Bacillota bacterium | reverse complement strand
ACTGGCGACGGTGACGGGCCGGGCGCTCAGGGAGGAGAGGCGGAGGGTCATGCGGGCGCAGCGCGAGCTCCACCGGGGAGTCTATTTTGAGGTGGAGGGCGACGGCCGCGTCTGTGCCAACGAGTTCACAACATCACATCTGGAGAGCATGAACTGGCTGGATCAATGGATGGGATGCTGCTCACCTGAGGAGGATGAAGACGAGGACGAATGCGGCCCCGAGAACTGAAGTGGCCATCGCAGCCCTCCCGCGCGTCTGCCTGGTTGGGGATCGCCGGCCGGGGACACATCGGGCGAACTCCGGGGGGCGGGGCCCGTTCTTTCCCGTCTTCACCGTCAGGTACCTCCTGCACGACCGGCATCACCCGGAGCCTTCTTCCCGCGTCCGGAGTAGTTGAGCCAGGACTTCCTCCCACTTCTTCACGTCCTGCACGACTTCCCTCAGGCCCCTGACGCGGTTGAGGGCTTCCTCCAGAGCACCAGAGTCCTCCAGAGTATTCCAGGGCCTTCACCAGGCTCTGGAAGTCCCTGACGTGCTCCAGGACTTCCCCCAGGCCCTCCGCATCCTTCGCGTCGTCAAGGACTTCCCTCCATCTCCTCACATCCTTCCTCAGGGCCTCCAGGGCTTCCCTGCTGATCCGCCAGCCCTTTCCGGCTTTCACGGCTTCCAGCCGGCCCTCGTGGATCCAGCGATACACCGTACGGCGGGCCACCTTCATCTGGTCGGCCACGTTCTGGGGTGTCAGGAGGTGCATTGGCGCACCACGTCCTCTCCGCAGAGTGTCATGGATCATTCAGGGGGCATCCCGGCCGGCGTGCTTCGCGTGCGCGTCCCAGGCTTCAGCCCACCGGCGAAGGTGACCGCGGTTGCAGACCTCGCAACAGGTCTTCATCTTCGCCGGACGGGCGGGTAGGTGCTCGCGGGCTCGCGAGTCAGCTCCGGCGCGTGCCGCTGCCCGCGGGCAGGCCCCTTGCCACTATATGACATTAGCTGACTCAAGAGGACTCTGCACTCCGGGATGGAACGATCGATTGCTTTCGATTGGGTGGGCTGCGCATCGGGCGCCGGGCCCCAGGTGCAAAATGAGAATGAGGTCTGCAGTTTTGAACGGAGAGTTGATTGACATGCAGAGGTCCCTCTGCTATAGTTGGGCGCAGATGGATGGGTTTCCTTTAAGTCGATCCGGTGAGATCGATAAGGAGGTGACGGCGTGGGGTGCGGTAGGCGTGTGAATGGCTGCAGCGAACTCTCTTCAATTTCCTCTCTCACTTTCACTTCTGAAGAATATCTGACTCATCTTTGCGGCGGGACTGTCGGTGAATCCGACCCCGCCGCCGGCATTTTGGGCAGCTCATGTGATCCGGGGAAAGGGGTTCATGCTATGAGTGAGGGTGGCCTGACGATCAAGGCGTGCATCATGGACGGCGAGGCGATGAAGCGTTCTCTGGTGAGAATCTCCCACGAGATCGTGGAGAGAAACAAGGGCGTGGACAATGTCGTGTTGATCGGGATCCGGCGGCGCGGGGTGCCGCTGGCCGAAAGGCTCAAGAGATTCATCGCCGACTTCGAGGGAGTGTCCGTTCCCGACGGATCCCTGGATATCACACTGTACCGGGATGACCTGACCCTCCGTCACGATCATCCCACCCTGCACCGAACCGACGTCCCCTTCGACATCACCGGCAAGACAGTGATACTGGTGGACGACGTGCTGTACACCGGACGGACGATCCGGGCCGCCATGGATGCTCTCATCGATCTCGGGCGGCCCGCGACGATTCAGCTGGCCGTCCTGGTCGACCGGGGGCACCGGGAGCTGCCCATACGCGCCGACTACGTGGGCAAGAATGTCCCCACCTCACAACACGAGGTGGTGGAGGTCATGGTGGACGAGGTGGATGGAATGGAGGAAGTTGTCATAATGGAGAGATTGGAAGGGGCTGAGTGAGTTGCCGGAGCTGAGCAGCAGGCATGTGCTGGGCCTTGAGTACATGACCGCCGACGACATCGAGCTGGTGTTGGACACCGCCGACTCGATGCGGGAGATCCTCGACCGTACCATAAAGCGGGTTCCCACGCTGCGGGGCCGCACCGCGGTGAACCTGTTCTACGAGCCCAGCACCAGGACGCAGACCTCCTTTTACATGGCGTGCAAATACCTGAGCGCTGACATCATCAACGTCTCGAAGAGTTCGAGCAGCCTGGTCAAGGGTGAATCTCTTCGGGACATGGTGCTCAACATTGAGTCCATGGGGCCGGAGGTTGTGATCATCCGACATCCCTCGGGCGGAACCCCGCACTACCTGGCCAGGAACGTGAGCTCCTCGATCATCAACGCCGGCGACGGCTACCACGAGCATCCCTCCCAGGGCTTGCTGGATCTTTTCACCATGAGGAGCAAGAAGGGAACCATCGAGGGGCTGAAGGTTGCCATCATCGGCGACATCCTGCACAGCCGGGTGGCCCGCTCGAACTTATGGGGATTGACCAAGATGGGGGCGGAGGTCGTGGTCTGTGGGCCCTCGACCCTGATTCCTCCCTTCGTCGAGGAGATCGGCTGCACGGTGACCAGTGACGTGGATCAGGCCGTCACCGGGGCGGACGTGGTCTACGTGCTCAGGATCCAGCTGGAGCGCCAGGAGGGCAGCCTTTTCCCGGGGATCCGTGAGTATCACAGGCTCTACGGGATCAACTCCAGGCGGCTCGGCCTGGCCCGTCCCGACGCCTTGCTGATGCATCCGGGCCCCATGAATCGGGGAGTTGAGATCACCAGCGAGGTGGCCGACGGGGCCCAGTCGGTGATACTGGAGCAGGTGACCGGCGGGGTGGCGGTTCGCATGGCTCTCTTTTATCTGTTGCTCGGGGGAGGGAACTGAGGTGGAACGGGTTCTGATAAAGAGCGGACACATCATCGATCCGGCCAACGACACCGACGGCGTCAGAGATCTGCTCATCGAGGGAGGCGTGATCGCCGCTACCGGGGACAGCCTCGCGGCCGAAGGGGCGGAGGTCATCGATGCGGCCGGGTGCATAGTGACGCCCGGCTTCATTGACATACACACACACCTGCGTCAGCCCGGGCAGGAGTACAAGGAGGACATAGCCAGCGGCACCAGGGCCGCGGCCCGCGGCGGCTACACGGCGCTGGTCAGCCTCGCTAATACGGACCCGGTCATAGACGACGAGGTCGGGATCCGCTTCATCGCCGACGCCGCCAGGAGAGAGGGCGCAGTGAGGGTCTATCCGGTGGGCTCCGTCACCCGGGGGCAGAAGGGAAAGGAACTGGCCGAGATGGGCATCATGGTCGAGGCGGGGGCGAGGGCCTTCTCCGACGACGGACATCCCATCTCCTCCGGCCGGGTAATGCAGCTGGCCCTTCAATACAGCGGCATGTTTGACGTTCCCGTCTGCGTCCACGAGGAGGACCGTTCCATCAGCGGAGGGGGAGTGGTCAACTGGGGCAGGATCTCGGCGATCATGGGACTGCCAGGGATACCGGCTGCGGCCGAGAGTGCGATGATAGCCCGGGACCTGGACCTGTGCCGCGCCTTCGGTGGGCATCTTCACATAATGCACGTCAGCACCGCCCGTTCCATCGAATTGATCCGCGAGGCCCGGGCCTCGGGCCTGCACGTCACCTGTGAGGCAGCGCCGCATCACCTGGCGCTCACCGAGGACCTGGTCAGGGAGAGCGAGTATGACACCAACACCAAGGTAAACCCGCCCCTGCGCACTGAGGGTGACCGCCAGGCCCTGGTGTATGCGCTCAACGAGGGAATCATTGACGCCATCGCGACGGACCACGCTCCTCACAGCTTCGACGACAAGGACACAGAATACATCTATGCCGAGTTCGGGATATCGGGACTGGAGACGGCCTTTTCTCTCCTGCACGACCGGCTGGTGCGGAGGGGAGAGGTCAGCCTGGGGCGGTTGATCGAGGCGCTCACCGCCTCGCCGGCCTCCATCTTCGATCTCCCCGGGGGAAGCCTGGGCGCCGGAGAACCGGCCGACGTCACCATACTGCAGACGGACCGGCAGTGGGCGGTCAATCCGGCCGAGTTTGCCTCGAAGGGGCGCAACACCCCGCTGGCCGGGTGGAGCCTGACCGGCTTCGTCGACACGGTCCTGGTCGGCGGCAGGGCGGTGCTGCGGGACGGTGTGTTGACATGCTGACCGGGGTAATGTTCCGGGCCGCAGTGCTCGGGAATCGGGACGAGGGAGATGCGGCCCACCTCGTCCTGGAGCCGGACGCGGAGTTTGAGCCCGCTCCGGGTCAGTTCGTACATGTCAGGCCGGCGATGACCCCGGGAACGGATCCCCTGCTCCGACGTCCCTTCAGCGTCAGTGACTGGGAGGCGGACGCGGGCAGGATGCACCTGATCATACGGCCGGTGGGAAGGGTGTCGCAGCAGCTGGCGCAGATGACGCCCGGTGATGTCCTCGACTGCATCGGCCCGCTGGGCCGGGGATTTCCCCTGCCCGCGGATGCCGGCGGGCGCGCCATCCTGATCGCCGGCGGCGTCGGGGCCGCCCCGATGATCTTTCTCGCCCGCCAGCTGTGCGCGGCCGGCTGCGCCCCCCGCGTCTTTCTGGGCGCGAGGACGCGGGACCAGCTGATCGGCTCCGACCTGCTGGAGGCGACGGGGGCATCGGTGCACATCAGTACCGATGACGGGTCCGCCGGCGACAGGGGACCGGTCACAGGGGCGGTGTCGCGCCATCTGCGGGAGGAAGGCGAGTCGGACGTCGTCTATGCCTGCGGTCCCCGGCCCATGTTGGCGGAGGTGGCGAGGCTGTTTCCCACCGCCGATGCCTACGGCTCCTTCGAGGAATTCATGGCCTGCGGGGTGGGCGCGTGCCGGGGTTGCTCCATCGCCCTGATGGATACCGGGTGTCGGGTGCGCTACGCGCGGGTGTGCAGGGACGGCCCCATCTTTCCCCTCTGGGAGGTGCATTTCGGATGTCCGACCTGAGTGTGAGGCTGG
>JAWOBW010000273.1:0-11005 GCA_046484105.1 Bacillota bacterium | reverse complement strand
CTCTCTTTTTGGCATGTCCTTGCTCTGCAAAAGGTTATAATAATCCTAAAGCTATCAAACTCTCCGCGTCAACTGGTATGTAAGTTGCAACCAGATCCCAGGACGCATTCCAAGATGCCAGAAACAATATCAGTGGTTTCAGTTAACGTGCAGGTGGATACCGGGGCGCGGGCAATCCGGACGGGCGCGCCGCGTGACAGTCCTCATCACCGCTCAGGGGCTCGAGATTGTGCAGGAGAGAGGAGTATCGGCAAGAGGATGACCGGCCGCAATCGCGAGCGGGTCGGGCCAGAAACACGATGTGAACGCGGAGACAAACCTGCAGCTGGAGTCAGAAACACATGCGGGAGTACACGTTGGCGTTGCACCAGCTCGGTTTCATATTCGCGTTGAGTCTCCTCATCACGTGGGCGCCGGTCATCCGCTCGTGTTGTGCCAACAGGGATACTTCGAGTTTCGCCGCACTGGCATACCCTTCCCGGCTCTCCGGACCCGATTGCAGCGGCCATTTACGGTGGCTGCAGCGACAGGCTGGAATGTCGCTGACATGGTGTCGCCGGAGTCGTTCGAAGAGGCGGCGCTGGTGAGCGTTCGTGATGATCATTGCGGTCGCGATCGTCGCATTCGTCAAATCGGTAACTGTGTGACCCGATGACAGGGGTGAAATGTGAGGTGCGATCTGCTGTGTGACCGCGCTCTGCGGGCCTGCGGTTCGACCACCAAACCCCACTGATTCCCCCCGCCCGCGGTCATGATCGGGCGGGGGGAGTTCATCCTCCCCGAGTGAGTTGACAGAGCGCAATGGGGACCCGACCTCAGAGCTGTTGCGGGACCACGGCCGACTGGATCACTCCCTCCTGAACACCGGGTGAGTCGATCATCGGGCAAGGCTCCGTCGCTCGTCAGGTGTGATCCCGTACCCTGGACAGCTGCGATGGCCGGACGAACACGTCACCGGCATCAATCTCATTCCCCCGCATCTCAGGGCGGGCGTCACCCCACAAATACAGGCTGCATCCGAGTCCCGCCCGATTGCCACGCGCGACATTGCCCACCAGGGTCGGATCCGAACGGTAGATGGCCATAGCCCCTCCACCGCTCCTGCGCCTTCCCACCGCCTCATTGTCCTCAAACCTGTTGCCCTCAATGTGCGGGCGACTGTCATTCATGACACTCAGCCCGGCGCCGAACCCGTAATCACGGCCTACGGAATTGGCGCGAAACTCGCTACACAGAACGCGCGGAGAGGAATGGTCCCATATGGCCATACCCCCACCGTCCCAGGTAGCTGTGTTTGCTGAAAACAGGTTACCGGACAGCTGCGGAGAGACTCCCCTGCTGATGGATGCTCCCCCGCCGATCTCCGCCCCGTTCCCGGTGAACCTGCACCTGCGCACGATGGTGCCCGAGCGGGCACTACCCCTGGACGAGGCGCCCTCCGACCGGGGAAAGTCCCTGGCCACCCGCAGTCCGCCGCCCAGTACGGCGCTGTTGCCTTCAACTTCAGTCTCCTCGATGAGGGCAGCAGAGGAAGCGCAGACATAGATGCCCCCACCCATGTCCGCCTCGTTTCCCGAGATCATGTTCCGGCGTATGGTGGGATTTGAGCCGTTTCCGATGAAGACTCCTCCACCCGCCCGGGCGCTCTCCCCCAGGACACTCCATCTCAGAGCCAGGCAGCCGCTGCCGCCGGTTATGGTGAACCCCTCGATAGTCGCCCCCCGAGGCTCCTCCCGACCGAAGAACACGGCCGCACCCCGCCCACCACCATCGATCACTGTACGCCTGACAATCTCCCGATCGCCCGGATCCTCACTGGTGACGCGGATCTCCTTGCCCATGAAGTCCACATTTTCCGAGTAGACTCCGGGCCGGACCAACACAGTGTCTCCGTCAGAGGCCTCCCGAATCGCCTGGTCCAGGGAGCTGTACTGATCGGGCACGATCAACAACCGCTCCTCGCGGTGGTGGTCGCGTCTGCGACGGGCAAACGTGATCAGAATGACCACGATCACAGCTGCAGCGAGCAGCAGAAAGACAATCATCGGTCCTCACCGGCAAACCGGTTGTCTTCCATGTTTGCGCGGCTGTTTTCCCACCTGAACACCGCGTCGCCCCTTTCAGCGGCAAAGTGATTGAGCCGGATCACTGGGGCCGAATTCTCCATCACCGACAGGTCGCGTCCGCGGCCCGATGTGTTCTCGGAGAAACGGTTTCTGATGATGGCCGGCGCCGCCCCCCACTCGACTATTGCCCCGCCACCCTCTTCCCGGGCCTCGTTGGCGATCACGTGATTGCCGCTCACCACCGCCCGGCAGTTGTCCCAGAAGCAGATGCCGCCCCCGCGACCGGCCCGGTTACGCTGAAACACGTTGCCGTTCACCAGAGGTGATTCGTCGGATATGTGCAGCCCGCCGCCGGAGAGGGCGGAGTTGCCCCGGACCGCGTTGCTCTCGATGCGGGGACGCGGCCGTTCCTTTCGTTCTTCCTCGCTGATATCTTCCCACTGGGTTATGAGTCCGGTGAGACTGCTCTCGGGTTCATCCTCCACAGCGGCAATGTGGAAGCTCCCGGGAAAGGCCTTATCCAGATGGACCGCGATATCCTCTGCCGCGCGGAGTTCGCGCCGGGGCTCTGCCCTGGCAGAATCCCAGCCAACGTGTATGCCTCCTCCGCACCCGGCTGCCTCATTGTCAACGATTCGGTTTCTGACGATCACTGGCCAGGAATCGTCGACGAAGATGCCTCCCCCATCCAGCTCGCTCATATTTCCCACTATCACGTTATTCTCAATGGTGGGACCGGAGCCGTTGGTAACTGTGACGCCTCCCCCTGCGGGTGATCCGTAGAAGTCACCCCGCCCCCCCGTCAGGGTGAAGCCGTTGAGTCTCGCCTCTTCAGTCTCTCCGCTGCAGAAGGACACCACGCTGCCGCTACCCCCGGCATCTATGATGGTCCGGGCAACGATCTTTGGATCATTGGGGTCTTCACTGCGAACGGTGATGTCGTTGCCCCGAAAATCCACGGTCTCCCGATACCGTCCCGGCTGCACTATCACCGTCGAACCCCGCGCCGCGGCGTCAACTGCCTCCTGTATGGTCGCGTACTGCCCCGGGACAGAGAGAACGCAAGCCCGTTCATCCTGCTTCTCCTTCCTCTCATCCTCTCTCTTTCTGCGCCAGAAGAACCACATTGGCATCACCCCCCGGGATCTGCATCTGCCCCGCACATTCCCCTCAGGGCCTCTATAACGTCACAGCAGACCATCTCCGCCGACTTCTCTGAGGTATCCAGGACCAAGTTCGCCTTCGCTCTGGCGTACGACAGTAGCTCACGCTCCAGACGGAGTCGATCGGGACGCAGGTAGCTTCGTCTCGTCGCAACGATCTCATCACGAGCGTCAAGATGGACCAGGAAGTCTGGGTTGTGGCGCGCCCAGAGATAGGGCACCTCAGAATGTTCCTGAGCAACCTCCACAGCCGAGTATCCCTTCTGTCTCAGCTGCTGCACCAGGGTGGTCTTGCCCGACGCACATATTCCCACCACTGCGATCAGCCGAATGTCGTTCACATCGATTCCCCCTGTAAATGCCCCGGAGCTTGTGATACGATTCGGGTTGTATGGTTCTCTGCCCATTGCGCGTGACGGGAGTGAGGCATATGAGAATTGTGATAACCGGCGACACGCACGTTCCCCAGCGCTCCGAGAACATCCCCGAAAGTATTCTCGAGGCAATCTCTGATGCGGATGCGGTGATTCACACCGGTGACTTCAACTCGGAAGACGCATACCAGGTCTTCGTTGACAGGTCGGAGAAGCTATATGCAGTTCTAGGCAATAGAGACGAGCGCCCGATGGAGGGTCTGCTCCCCCTGGATCTGTCCTTTGAACTTGGAGGCATCCGGACAACCCTACTGCACGGTCACTCCTTCGGCCGTCCGAGACCTTCTCGGCTGGCCAGGGAACTGGGCCCGAAGTCCGACCTCATAATCTACGGGCATATCCACCGGCCGTTCATCGTCAGGTTCCGCGGGTGCACCCTGATCAATCCGGGGTCACCCACGGAGCCGCGGGGAAGCGGCCCTTCCTACGTCAGAGGATGCATCAGCGACGGCTCCCTCAGTGCTGAGATAGTCCACCTGCCGTAACAAGCGCCCACCCACAATCCTGGTTCGACCACCGCCACGCGAGCTCCTGCATCGTATGCCGCCAATGCCGTCTAGGCGGTCGTTGCTGCTCCTGCCGATTGGCAGTCCGCTCCGTTCCCTGCCGGCCCATAATCTCTTTTCGACCAAATAGCCCAAATTTGGCTATTTGCCTTGACATTTCTTCCTTCTATGACCAAAATTGCAGTGGAACCTGCTTTCATTACTGCCAGAATGTGAGCGCAGGAGGAGGAAAGCACTGTAACTATACCTTATAATCACTTATCTGGCTAAATTATCTTGTATGTTTCTGGGATATATGGTATAGTTGAGTTGCTACGGCATCGGCAACCCATGCAGAGAGGAGACCGGATGGTCATGAAGTCTACCGGGATCGTCAGGAAAGTTGATGAGCTGGGACGCGTCGTAATTCCAATCGAACTCCGTCGAACCTTGGACATCCACAAGAAGGATTCCCTCGAGATTTACGTGGATGGAGAGAACATCATCCTCCGCAAGTATGAACCGGGATGCATATTCTGCGGAAACGCCTACAACACACAGCAGTTCCGCGGCAAGACGGTGTGCAAGAGCTGCGCCGAGGCGATATCGAACATCTCCGGATCATAGACTCAACTGAGGGCACAGTTGAACAGGTTCTGTGCCCTCATTTCATTTCCTTCTTCAGTCTGTCCCCTGCATAGTCTGAAATCTCTTCATCGAACCGTACAGATCCACCAGGCGCCCGTAGGCCTCCGGTGAGAAGAAGTGACATCGCCCCCGGGTGAACTGCTTTGCCACCTCGACGACGAACTGGGCGGCGGCTGCGATGTCAACCTCGCGGCTGGCACCTGTTGCAGAACCGGGGATGACGGTTTGACTAGTTATGGCCACACCGACCACCGGGCAGTCTGTGGCTGTCGCCGGCTGCATGAGGCTGTTTATGTGGTCCAGGCCATTGCCGTACGGGGTGATGTCCTGCTGGGACAGCGGAAGGACTGATGCCGGACGACCTGTCGTCCGCTGCATGATCTCCAGCAGGTCCGGCGCGGGCGGCAGTATGCAGCCTTCCTTGACGGTCGGTGTTACGGCAAATCCGTTGTGGTTGATGATCCGATTCCCCTTGGTCGTGTCGATGGTGAGCACCGCATCCATATCGCCGTGGACCTCTCGCTCATTCATGGTCTGCATGTCCACGGGTGACCCCATGAAGGGCACCGGGTCATGGGGGATTATCGGCGCATCGGGACAGATGTGTGTGGCAATGATCAGGTCACCCGGCAGGAAATCACCAAAGCGCTGCAGGGCCAGGATCTTCAGCGCCGCACTGAGGGCGCAGATGGCCCCGTCTGCGTCCGATACCAGGCCTATCTCCGAGGGACGTGCCCCCACTCCCCCGAGCCGGCCGATGACGCCGAGGGTGGGAGCATCGCCGCCCCTGCCCCTGCCGGAGGAACCGTAGATCCTCAGCTGAATGAACTCTGTCGCCCCTCCCTCTCCTTCAACTCTCTCGACCGAGACCATCTTGAGGCCTCGCTCCTCGAAGAAGCTTCGCACACGATGAGCATCCACCCATGCCCCATCGAGCAAGTCGACGATTTCCAGAACCTGATTCAGCACCACCCGGAATCAATCCTTCCTCAAGACCTGACCGGGGCGCACATCGCGCTGCCCGTCGTCAGCTACCACTATCTCACCGTTGACCAGCACAACCTCAACGCCGACGGGGAACCGGTGGGGATCGGTGAAAGTAGCCCTGTCTCGCACAGTGTCCGGGTTGAAAACAACCACGTCGGCCCAGAAACCCGGAAGGAGAAGGCCGCGATCCCACAGTCCCAGCCTCGCCGCCGGACGCGAGGTCATCTTGGCAATCGCCGTTTCCAGGGGGATGATCCCCTCCTCCCGGGCATACTTCCCCAGGACGCGGGGGAATGTGCCGTAGCTGCGAGGGTGGGGCTTGCCGCGTCCCAGGATACCCCGAGGAGCCAGGGCACTTCCGTCGGACCCCACCATCACCAGCGGATGGGCCATGATCTCCCGCACGTCTTCTTCGGAAAGGGCGAAGCGCACAGATCCCACGTTGCCATCCTCCTCCAGGAGGAGGTTGAAGACTGTATCCCGGGGATCAAGCCCCCGTTCGTCGGCAATGTCCGCCACGCTCATACCCTCGCACGTCCGGTTCGCCTCGGACCCGACCTGGGAGATCACCAGACGATCCCAGCCTCCGTCGGGCATCTCCTCCTTCAGGACCCTGCGAGCGTCCCGGTCGCGCAGCCGCCCCAGCATGGCCTCGCGCCCACCGTCATGGGCCCACGCCGGCAGACTGGCCGTCAAACCGGTGGCGGTGGCAATGTACGGGTACTGGTCCGCGGTGACATCCACGCCCTCGGCCCTGGCGGACTCCAACTGGCGCAGGGCACGATCCGCCCCGCCCCAATTTGCCTCACCCACCAGCTTGAAATGCGATACCTGCACCGGGCAATCACCGCCCCTGCCTATCTCCACCGCCTCTCTCAGGCTCTCTTCGTGACGATCGCCCTCATTCCGGATGTGAGTGAAGTAGATGCCACCGCATTCACCCAGAACCCGGGCGAGAGCGATGAGCTCCGCGGTGTCCGAGTAGACGCCGGGAGGATATATGAGGCCGCTGGACATTCCCGCCGCACCTGCCTCCATCGTCTCCCGCAAGAGATCACACATTCTGTCCAGCTCATCCGGAGTGGGCTCGCGGTCCTCCTCTCCGACCACCAAGCGCCTGATATTGCCATGCCCTGCCAGGGCCACGCAATTGACCGCAACCCCCCTGCTCTCCAACAGCGACAGGTAGTCGGCCATTGAGGACCAACACAGATCCTGGAGGTCGGGCGAATCCGGCAGATGCTCTTTCATCTCCTCGATTTGCTCCGGCTGCACCGGCGCGGCGGAGACCCCACACTGGCCAATGACCTCAGTGGTGACCCCCTGTCGCACCTTGCTCTCGGCGGCAGGGTTGATGAGGAGATTGGAATCGGAATGAGAGTGTATGTCAATGAACCCGGGTGCGACCACCAATCCCTCAGCATCTATAGCCTTCCGCGCTTCAACCGCAGCAGAATCGCCGATGAAGGCGATCCTGCCCTCATCGATTCCCACATCCGCCCGAAACCACGGCCCCCCAGTGCCGTTCATGACCACGCCTCCGGTGATGAGCAAGTCTAGCATGAATCCAGTCCACCTTTCCGTGCAGACACCGAAAACCCCCGAACCGCAATGACCTGCAAGTACATTCCTTCAACCCTCACCTCGTTTATCCTGCAGGACCCCTGCGCCAATGTCAGAGACAATAGAGAGTGAACTTCACCTGCTCTCGGACATGTCCAGGTAGGCGCGGTACACCTCACTGCGAGGAAGGCGGTGGCCCCTGGCCACGATTCTCGCGGCATCGGCTGGCCGATAACCCGCGTCCACCAGCAGCACAATCTGCTTTGCCACCACATCCGCAATCTCCGGCGCAGCAGCAGGCGGGACCCCTCCCCCGCCATCTTCTTCCAGGGAGTATCCGGGAGGGGCAATAATCAGGGTGAACTCCCCCCGCAGAGACTCCGGGTGGTGGCGGTAGTGCTCCGCCAGCGACGACGGGGTCCCCACCACTGTCTCCTCGTAGATCTTCGTCATCTCCCGCGATATGCTGACCTGGCGCTGGCCGAGGACGCGGGAAATGGCCGCCAGGGTCTCGAGGATGCGACCCGGGGCCTGGTAAAGCACCAGAGAGGTGTCCATGAGGGCAGAATCGCGCAGGAAGGCTTCAATCTCATCTCCCCTGGGCGGAAAGCCGAGGAAACAGAACCGGTCTGTGGGCAGCCCGCTTATGCTCAGGGCTGCCACTACCGCCGACGGTCCGGGAACGGTCATCACTGGCAGGTCCCTTCGTCTTGCAGCCCTGACGAGGTAGAAGCCGGGATCAGAGATGCCGGGTGTGCCCGCTTCCGAGATCAGGGCGAGATCCTGTCCCCTTTGCAGGCGAGACAGAAGCCGCGGCAGCATCGCCTCCTTGTTGTGATCGTGAAAACTCGTGGTGGGGGTGGAGATTCCGTGACGGGTGAACAGCAACGCGGCCTTGCGCGTATCCTCGGCCGCCACAAGAGCGACCTCTCGCAGGACCGAGACCGCCCTTGGGCTCATGTCGTCAAGATTGCCGATGGGAGTTGCCACGACGAAAAGCGTTCCCCCGGGCGGGGCCGCGCTGTCGCCCTCAGGGTGGGGGCACACGCCCACTCACCGGCTCCCGGCGCGGATGGTGACATCGCCGGGGGAATAGCCGATGACCTCTCCGCTGCCCAACATGACGTAAACCTTGTGCTCGAGGCTGTCGCAGCGCACAATGCGTCCCTCGCCGTCCGCGGTTTCGACCTCTGTGCCGGGAGCGGGCAGCACTTCCTCCGCCTCCTCGTACACTTCATCCTCGTACTGGAGGCAGCACATCAGGCGTCCGCACAACCCAGATATCTTGGAGGGATTCAATGACAGCTTCTGACGCTTGGCCATTCGGATCGTTATGGGGGAAAACTCGTCGAGGAAAATGGTGCAACAGCAGGGTCTCCCGCACGGTCCCATTCCACCAATCATCTTGGCCTCATCGCGGACGCCGACCTGCCGCAGCTCGATCCGCGTGTGGAAGGTGCGGGCCAGGTCGCGAACCAGCTCGCGGAAGTCCACCCTGCCGTCGGCAGTGAAATAGAAGGTGAGCTGGCTGCCGTCAAAGGCATAATCGGCGTCAATGACCTGCATCTCGAGGCCGTGCTGATCTGCCTTGCGCTGGCAGACTCCGCGGGCCTTCTCCGCCTGAGTCTCGTTCTCACTCACGCGATCGCGGTCTTCGTCTGCCGCGGTCCTCACCACCCGTCTCAGCGGACTGACCACCTCGCCCTGGTTGACCTCGTGCGGGCCGAGGACGACCGAGCCGAACCCCAGACCACGAGAGGTCTCGACGATGACCTCATCACCGTCGCTGACATCCAACCCCGCGGGATCGAAGTAGTAAACCTTGCAGGCCCGCTTGAAGCGAACTCCAACCACCTTCGGCACGGGCTCGGCCTCCTTAATGCACATAGTAGCTGCATCAGAGTCAATTATAGCGAGAGGACAGAAGATTCTGCAACTTCACCAACGCCACCTCAATGGCCAGCCTCCTGTTGGCATAGGTCTCCACCCACTCCACCGTCTGGCTGATGACATCGACGCAATCAGCAAAGACACCCGCGGAACCGGAAAGTAGGCGTCCCCTCATTATCACGAGGATGAGGGCCAGGTTCTCGACTGCTTCTTCCCTGTCCTTCCCCAATTGCTCTGCCCAGCGGGTAATCTCAACCGGCGGCAGCGGGGTCCCCTCAATCAACTGCCGGACCAGTTTCTCCGCGCGCATCCAACGGTTCTCCGCCGATTCCGAACCTGCGAGCTGCTCGGCAAGCTCGACATCCCCGGCTGTCACCAGGTAGAGTTCTCTGTGGCGCATCTCCTCATCCATGCCGGCCCGTCGAAGTCGATCACTGAATGCGGCGAAACTGAGGTTTCTGAACGGAATTCTCACACAGCGAGAGCGAACTGTGGGTAGCAGTGGCTCCAGGCTGGCGGTGACCAGCACCAACACTGAACTGCCGAGGGGATCCTCCAGGATCTTGAGCATGGCATTCTGGGCCTCGCGAGTGAGACGGTTGGCCTCGGGTACCAGAAGTATCTTGTGCCGCCCGGTGAAGGTTCTCCGCCTCATCATCGGGCGGACTTCTTTGCGTATCTGCTCTATACTGATCGTCGCCCTGTCACCCACGGGCTCCAACAGGTGGACATCCGGGTGATTCCCGGCGGCATTCATGCGACAAGACGGGCAGGAGCGGCAGGGTCTGGAGGCAGGTGATGCGTTCTCGCACAGCAACGCGGTCACGAACTGGCGCGCCAGGGCCAGCTTCCCAAGTCCCCGCGATCCGCAGAACAGATACGCAGGGCTGACCTCATTCCGAGACACCACACTCGCCAGTATGCGGTGCGCCACGGGCTGATCCTTCGTCACCGCATCCCTGTCAAGTGATACCGTCATCGGCATCCTCCCTCAAACATGCAGGAACTGATCCACCTTGAGCACAAAGACCGTTGCCCCTCCAACCGTGACCTCCACGGAATAAGGCACGAAGGAATCCCCGGTGCTCCCCCTGATGGGAGTCAGCGGCGTTACGATCTGATCCCGGGTGCGGCACACTTGCTTTATGACAGCAAAGATCTCCTCGACATCTTCGTCATCGCACCCGATCAGGAGAGTGGTATTGCCCTCCCGGAGAAACCCTCCCGTACTGGAGAGTTTGGTGGCACCATACCCCGCGTCGGTCAACTCCTGCAGAAGATCGATCGCATCGCGATCCTGCACAACGGCCACGACGAGCTTCACCTTCTTCACCTCTTTTCACCGACAATCTTCCGCCCATTGGAACCGGCCCGGTGCACCTCGGCTTCGTGATCTATGGCTCAATCTTCCGGTCTCGCAGGCGAGCGGCAACTGCATGTCTGATGATGCCCGCAGTTCTCCGCACGCCGCCAATGGTATCAACTATGAGAATCCGCTCCGGGAAGCGTCGCGCCAGAGAGAGATATCCGTTGCGGACGCGCCGGTGATAGTATTCCTCCCTGGCTTCAATGCGGTCGGTCGGTCGCCGCCTCTCTGATGACTCAAGATCCGCCCCGCGCCCCAGGATAATGGTGAGGTCGGGCATGAGATCTCCAGTTGAGAATCTGTTTATATCCCACACCGCGGACAGGGGTACTCCCAGGCCGAATCCCTGGTACGCCACACTGGAGTCCACATAGCGGTCACACACCACGATGCGACCGGCCGC
>JAWOBW010000265.1:0-3886 GCA_046484105.1 Bacillota bacterium | reverse complement strand
ATATAAAATGAATGGAATACCAGTAGAGAAGAGGTCAGGAGCCGTAATGGGTCAATTCGCCTTTATTGTGCATCCAATGGAAGCAACAGATGTGAGTAAGCGCTATCCCTTCCTCAGATTCCTGCCCTCCCGATGGCTCGAGGGCATGATGCGCCTGGCCCCGCCCTTCATAACCTCCCAGGTCACCGGGGTGCGGTCGGAGTTCGGCGAGGCCGAGGGGCACTTCATCGTCTGCCCCCTGACCTCGAGGCAGATCCTGGCGCTGCCGGAGGATTATGTGGTCTCCAGGATAATTGCGACGGGCAGGGTGGCCGAGCGCCTGGGGGCCCGGATCGTCGGCCTGGGGGCGCTGACCGCGGTGGTCGGGGAGGCCGGGCACCGGGTGGCGGAGAGTCTGGACATTGCCGTGACTACCGGGAACAGCTACACCGTGGCGACGGCCATCGAGGGGACGCGCCGGGCCATTGACTTCATGGAATACGACATGAATGAAATTGGCCTGGCGGTGCTGGGGGCAACGGGGTCCATAGGGCAGATCTGCTCCGAGATCATGGCGCGCGAGGTGCGCCACCTGACCCTGGTGGCCAGGGATTCGGTTCGCCTCGATGCCCTGCGGGACCGCATCCTGGAGTCCACCGGGGTCTCGGCCCGGATCTCGACTGATCTGAGATCCGTCCTGCCGGCCTGTGACGCAGTGATCGCCGCCTCCAGCTCGGCGGACGCCCTCGTGCACCCGGGTGATCTGAAGCCGGGAGCCGTGGTCTGTGACGTGGCCCGGCCCCGGGACGTATCCCGCCAGGTGGCTGAGGCCAGGGATGATGTGCTGGTGATCGAGGGCGGCGTGGTCGCCGCCCCGGGAGATGCCGATTTCGGTTTCGATTTCGGAGTACCTCCCGGAAGCTGTATGGCCTGCATGGCCGAGACTGTGGTTCTGGCCATGGAGGGTCGTTACGAGAACTACACCCTGGGGCGTAACCTGACGGTCCGCCAGGTGGAGGAAATTGACCGTCTGGCCAGAAAGCATGGATTCGTGCTGTCCGGTTTCCGCGCCTTTGAACGGGAGATTCCCGAGGAGGATCTGGAGAGGACAAAGAAGCGCGCCCTCGAGCGAAGGGCGGAGCAGAGTATTTCTCAGGGCAGGGCATCTTCGCGGGTGTAAATTGTCCAACTTGCGAAGGTGTGTGGAGCGTCTGCTGGACGACCAGCTCATGTCTGATGCATGGAGGTGTCAGAGACTGTGGAGAAGGAAGAGATCCTGTTGTCGGCGCGCGAGTACGAGCGGCTGGTGGAGGAGCTTAAGTACCTGACCGGCGATCGACGACGGGAGGTGGCCGAGAAAATCAGGAAGGCGAGATCATACGGCGACCTGGCGGAAAACTCGGAATACGATGCGGCCAAGGAGGAACAGGCGAAACTGGAGAGCAGGATTGCCCAGCGCAAGAGCCTCATGCGCCGCGCCCGGGTGCTTCAGCCGGAGGATATTGATACCCGCCGCGTCAATGTGGGTTCGCAGGTCACGATTGTCGACGAAAACGAGGGCAGTGAATATACCTACACCATAGTGGGAGCAATGGATTCGGACCCGTCCAGGAACCGGATCTCCTACCGCTCACCCGTGGGCAAGGCCCTGTATGGCAGGAAGGTGGGGGAGTCGGTGGGAGTGCGCCTCCCCGGGGGACTGGTCCATTATCGAATCGAGAGCATAGAGTGGGTCGGCGGTTCGGGTGCTTCGGAAGGTGAGTGAGGGGTTGGGATTTGATCGTGGATGATCCGGGTGGACTGATCGAGGCGAGATATCAGAAGATGAGGGCCCTGCGGGAGGCCGGCCAGGACCCTTACGGGGGTAGGTTCTGCGTCACCCACAGTGCGGCTGATCTGTGTGATAGGGCCGATGACCTGGAGGGCGGGGTGTCCGCCGCCGGGCGGATCATGGCGGTGCGGTCCCACGGCAAGATAACCTTCATGGACTTGGTCGACCGCAGCGGGAGCATACAGCTGTATTTCCGCGTGAATGAGGTCGGTCAGGAGCGATACCAGATGCTGGAGCTGTTCGACATAGGAGACATCCTGGGAGTGCGGGGTGAGGTTTTCCGCACGCGCACCGGGGAGCCGACGATTCGGGTGGAGGATTTTGCCATTCTCAGCAAGTCTCTCCGTCCCCTGCCCGAGAAGTGGCACGGGTTGACGGATGTGGATCTCCGCTACCGGCGCCGCTACCTGGATCTCATCGTGAACCCCGGGGCCCGCGAGATCTTCGTGACCCGGAGCCGCATTCTGTCCGAGATGCGGAGATTCCTCGATGAACGGGGATATCTCGAGGTGGAAACTCCCACCATGCACACCATAGCGGGAGGCGCACTGGCGCGTCCGTTCGTCACCCATCACAATGCCCTGGACCTGACCCTCTACCTCCGCATTGCCACCGAGCTCCACCTGAAGAGACTGCTGTGTGGGGGGCTCGAGCGGGTCTATGAGATAGGCAAGGTCTTTCGCAACGAGGGAATGTCGCGCCAACACAACCCGGAGTTCACCATGCTGGAGCTCTATCGCGCCTACGGGGACTATCACGACATGATGGAGCTGACGGAATCGATGGTCAGCCACATGGCGGCGACGGTTTGCGGCGGCACCGAGATCGAGTACGACGGGGATGTCATCGACCTGTCGCCGCCCTGGCGGCGCCTGTCCGTGGTGGATGCGCTGGCTGAATGCGGGATCGATGTCCGCGGGTGGGAAGGCGACGCCGATGCCAGGGCGGCCGCGAAACACCGGGGGGTGGATGTGGAGGAGGGCACTCCCGCGGGTAAAGTCATGGACGAACTGGTGGAGGAGCTGGTGATGCCGTACTTGGTTCAGCCCACCTTCCTGATGGATCATCCGGTGGACATTTCCCCACTGGCGAAGAGGAAGAAGGACGATCCGGAGTTCACGTACCGGTTTGAGCCGGTCATTGCCGGCATGGAGGTGGGCAATGCCTTCAGTGAGCTCAACGATCCGCAGGAGCAGCGGCTGAGATTTGAGGAGCAGCTGCGGCAGCGGAGCCGGGGAGATGAGGATGCCCACGCGATGGATGAGGATTTTCTGCTAGCGCTGGAGTACGGTATGCCGCCCGCCGGGGGGCTGGGAATCGGCGTGGACCGGCTGGTGATGCTTCTGACCGGCGCCGAGTCGATACGCGATGTGATCCTGTTTCCGCTCATGCGACCGCCTGATCAGGAAGCCGACGAATTGACGTGAGGATGTCGTCGCGCCAACTTGGCGCGCCCCGTTCGCCAGGGAGGAGACTGCAGTGGCTGCGGCTGTGGGCTCGTTGCCAGTCCCAGAAAAGGGGAGAATACTGACACCCTCGTGCAGAGGGCCCTGGAAGGTGTCAGGTCGCGTGGCTGCAGTACCGAGAAGATCTTCCTGAATGATCTGGTCATCAGGCCGTGTCAGGCGTGCAGTGTGCCTCCTCATCCCCGGCACTGCTGGCTGGATGACGACATGGATCAGATTTACCACGTCATGGAGAACGTGGACATTCTCATCATCGGGACACCGGCGTATTATGGATCGTGCAGTGCGCAGCTGAAGTTGGTCATCGATCGCTCGAGCTGCCTGGTGGGGCTGGTCCGATCACCGGATCAGCCGCCCCGATTCGTCCGTCGCCTGGCCAGGACCAAACGCGGGGGATTTTCCTCCCGCGATGCCAGCGGCGTTCTCGCCAGCGTGAGCGTGAGAATGTGGTGCGGAGACTGCAGAATTGAACTGAAGGAGACAATGCTGGTGACGGGATCGGAAAGGGAGGGTGGAGGTGCCGAGGATCCAGATGTGCTGCAGCAGGCCTTTGCTCTCGGCTGCAGATTGGCGGACAGCTGATGTGATCTGTCCTCTCGATTCGATGCGG
>JAWOBW010000144.1:0-11315 GCA_046484105.1 Bacillota bacterium | reverse complement strand
CCAGCCCACTCCGTCTGTACCACCGAGGGATAATCCACGTACGTCCGAAAGCTCCCTTTCTGCCACTCATCATAATCTGCCAGATCTGCATTTATCTGTAAGTCGGCTCAGGAGGAGTATCTGATCGCCGATCCTGGAAGCAGATTCACAGCCGTGCCCTGGTATACAGTTTTATCGTCTGACCGGGCAGTGGATTCCCTGGGTGGGTTCATCGCCGGCAGTATCTGTCATCCGGGGGACTGTACGGGGCGGATGGCCGAACTCCAACGAGTCGGTCGGCAGCGACGTGGGGCTCCAGTTTCCTCCCGACACGGGGACCAGGTGGCGGTTGCACGACTCTTAGTCTAGGAAGGTATGCGCGACTGGGAGGAGAAGAGTTCTTCAGACAGCATTGCGAGGATGTAGGATTGAGAGTAAGCCCCACCGATGACGTGTCCGCCCGGCAGTATGAGTGTGCAGGGGCGCCGGGACCGGATCATCTGCGCGATTGCGGGCATCGGAGGCCCGGGGGCCTGACGATGAAGAAGGGGTGCTTGTGGCCGGTGACTGGCTATGCTGATTACAGGAGAGATCGTTGCCGCTCATCTTCCAGAAGAACCACTGGTGGAGCCTGGTGTGATGCAGGGATCATTGACAGATGGACGAGTGGGCCGCCGAGGTCGAGACGCTTCGCCGCGGCAATCAAGGGGGGCGTTCAAGTGAAGACCGTACACAGTATTCCCTACGGAGATCATCTCGTCGCCGTTGAAATACCCGCCGATGCGCTCGCCGGGGTCCTGAGAGCGGAGCCTCTGCCCTCCGAGCGAAGCGAGGTGGAGGTGGTTCGGGAGGCCCTGGCCAATCCCATCGCATCGAGCGAGATGCACGAACTGGTGCAGAAGGGAGATAGCGTCTGCATCCTGGTGGGGGACATGACCCGGCTGTGGGTTCGGCATCACGTGTTCCTCCCGCTGCTGCTGGATGAACTCGGGCGTGCTGGAGTTCGGGATGACGACGTAGTCATCGTTTCTGCCACCGGCGATCACCGGGAGCAGACTGAAGAAGAACACGTCCGCCTGGTAGGCGAGGAGGTGTATTCCCGGGTCCGGATCGTCGATCATCATTCGCGGGACGAGGAGAACCTGGTCTATATGGGGCACACCAGGGCAGGTACTCCCGTTAAGGTGAACCGGGTGGTGGCCGCCGCCGACAGGGTCATTGCGACGGGGGGCATCGTCTATCATTTCCTGGCCGGATTCGGTGGAGGAGGAAAGGCGGTTCTCCCGGGAGTGGCCGGGTATGAGACCATCATGGCGAATCACTCTCTGGCCCTGGGACGGGAGCCCGGGAGCGGGCTTAGTCCCCGGGTGGTGGCGGGGAGGCTCCAGGGCAATCCCTGTTACGAGGACATAATCGCGGGCGCATCCATGGTGGCTCCCACCTTCCTGTTGAATGTCATTGTAGATGAGCACCGACATCGAATCAGCCTGGCTGTCGCGGGGGAGATGGAGGCGGCTCACCGCGTGGGCTGCCGCCTGGTGGAGGAGCACTTCCAGGTCGGCATTGAGCACAGGGCGGACCTGATCATTGCCTCGGCGGGAGGCTATCCGAAGGATATAGACCTCTATCAGACCTACAAGACCGTATACAACGCGCGCCGCGCCGCGGTCGACGGAGGGACACTGTTGATTGTCTCAGAATGCGGCGAGGGCATGGGCAATGATGATTTCGCCGCCATGTTTTTCGATCACGACGATGATGATGAGAGGGAGGCCGCGCTCCGGGAGGTGTTCACCATCGGAGGCTTCATGGCGCTGCATGACCGGATGATGGCTGCGGAGTGCGATATCCTGCTGCTGTCCTCCCTGCCGGAGGAGCAGGTGACGCCGACCGGCATGACTCCGGTGAGTTCAGTGGAAGACGCCATGGATATTGTGCGGGCGAAGCACGGGGGCGTTCCGCCCACCTACCTGATTCCCTACGGGAGCGTGTTCCCCGCGGTGAGGTGATGGAACGCCGGGCGCTGTCCCGGACGGCCACGGTCTGGATGCTGGCCTTCCGCCCCGAGTGCCGCGAGTCGCCTGCCCATACCGGTAGCAGCGGCAGCCAGGCATGGGCCAGCTCAGCGCCTGCAGGAGGAGAGAGAACATCACAGGAAAGAGAGCGTGGTCAGTGTGTCTCAAAGAGCATTTGGCATCGAACGGTATCTCAACGTTCGCAGTGCACAGAATCCCACCTTCTCTCCGGACGGACGGCGAGTGGCCTTCCTGCTCGATGTCACCGGCGTTCCCCAGGTCTGGAGGGTCTCCCGAGAGGGAGGATGGCCTGAACAGCTCAGCTTCTCAAGTGAGAGGGTCGGAACCGTCGCCTATTCGCCGGCGGATGAGCAGATCATCTTCAGTATGGACGCAGGAGGAAACGAACGGGAACAGCTCTTCCTTCTCTCAGCAGACGGGTCGGAGATCACACAGCTGACAGACCACCCCGACGTGATTCACAGCTTCGGCAGCTGGTCGGGAGATGGCCGCCGCGTCGCCTTTGCCGCCAACCGCGAGCACCCGGTTCACTTTCACATCTACATTCGGGATTTGGTCTCCGGGACGGAGGATCTGGTATTTGAACAGGACGGCTCCAACCGGGTGGCCGGCTGGTCTCCGGACGATCGCTTCCTGCTGGTCGTTCGGGCCAACACCACCTTCGACGATGACCTCTTCCTCGTGGACCTCCGGGACAGGTCGGCTCGTCGGCTGCCCCTGGGCTCCGGGGAGGCGGTCTATTCCGACATCTCGTGGACTCCCGACGGAGAGGGATTTTACCTGATCAGCAATGCGGATCGCGACCTGAGAAGGATCGCACATTATGACCTGGCGAGCGGTGAGCTCGCCGATGTCGAGGAGGCGGGCTGGGAAATGGATGCCCTGAGGCTCTCCTCGCGGGGAGACATGCTCGCCTTCCTGGTGAATGCCGACGGGTACTCGCAGCTATTCATACGAGACCTTGACACCGGTGAGACCGAGCAAGTGACGGGGCTTCCTCCGGGAGTGTACGGGGACCTGGCCTGGTCTCCCGTCCGGGACGAACTGGCGTTCAGAGTCGACGGTTCGAGGGACAATGCCAATGTCTGGCTCTACGACGTCGAGTCCGAGCAGGTGAGACAGCTCACGTACGCCTCTTACGCCGGCATTCCCCGGGATTCCCTGGTGGAGCCGGAGCTGGTTCGATATGAGAGCTTCGACGGTCTGAGCATTCCCGCCTTCCTGTACCGCCCGTTGGGTTCAGGGGATGAAGACCTGCCGGTGGTGGTCGACATTCACGGTGGGCCAGAGGGTCAACGCCGGGTGAACTTCAACCCCCTGACGCAGTACCTGGTGAACCGGGGCTATGCGGTCCTTGCCCCCAACGTGAGAGGCAGTGCTGGCTACGGCAAGGAATACATCCACATGGATGACGTCGAGAAGCGCATGGATACGGTGAAGGACATCAGGGCAGGCGTCGAGTGGATGATCTCCCGGGGCACAGCGGATCCGGAGCGGCTGGCGGTGATGGGCGGAAGCTACGGGGGTTTCATGGTTCTGGCCTGCATCACCGAGTATCCTGATCTGTGGGCGGCGGCCGTCGACCGGGTAGGCATAGCCAACTTCATCACCTTCCTGGAGAACACCGGCCCGTGGCGGCGGCATCTGCGGGAGGGAGAGTACGGCAGCCTGGAACATGATCGAGATTTCCTGGCGAGCATATCGCCCATACACAGGGCCGACCGGATTCGCACGCCACTTCTGGTCATTCACGGTGCCAATGATCCGAGGGTTCCGGTCGGGGAGACACAGCAGATAGTGGAGGCGATCCGGGACCGGGGCGGCGAGGTGGAGTACCTGCTCTTCGATGATGAGGGACACGGCCTGACGAAGCTGCCCAACAAGATAACAGCTCACAGTACAACCGCAGACTTCCTGGATCGTCACGCCATGCAGAGGCAGTCGTGACTGGTTCGGCTGCCGATCGGGGGACCAGCAGGTTCTGAGGTTTGAGGTCGACCCTGGCGGTCGAGACCGCGATCGGCAGCGGAGGGCGCAGAGTGGTCTGGGAGGATTTGTTGACGGGCCAGATTCGAAGCGGTATAATCAGCAACAATACTCCTGAGTGCAATGAAGGGGAGGAGTACCTGGATGGCAGTTGCCCAGCGAGCCGGGTGCGGTGTGAGCCGGTGAATGCCGATTCAGGGAAGATGGCCCCGGAGCTGTGCGTCGAAACGTGATCGAGTAGGCGCATGCGGGTGCGCCCGATACAGCGCACCGGAGCGCAGCGCTCCGACTGAGGCCCCGGCTGTGAGGCCCGGGCGAATCAGAGTGGTACCGCGGTTTTCCCCCGCCTCTGTCAGGCGGGATTTTTTTGTGGAATGCGAAAGGAGGAATGCGGCGTGCAGCGGGACAGATTCTACATCACCACACCCATCTATTATCCTGACAACCGCCTGCACATAGGTCACACTTACACCACTGTGGCCGCTGATGCTCTCGCCCGCTATCACCGGCTCAGGGGACGCGACACTTACTACCTCACCGGGACCGACGAACACGGTCAGAAGATCCAGCAGGCGGCGGCGGCCGAGGGCATCTCTCCCCAGGAATTCGTCGACGAGATGGTCGACTGGATCAAGAACCTGTGGGAGGCGCTGGGAATCTCCTGGGATGGATTCATACGCACCACCGATCAGCGGCACGTCAGGGTGGTCCAGGACGTTTTTTCCAGGTTGCACCAGCAGGATGACATCTACTCATCGACCTATGCCGGCTGGTATTGCACCCCCTGTGAGAGCTTCTTTCCGGAGGGTAAGGTACCCGACGGGAAATGCCCGGATTGTGGTCGCGAGGTGGTCTGGGTTGAGGAGGATGCCTACTTCCTGAGGTTGAGCAAGTATGCGGATGCCATGTTGCGGCACATAGCTGACAATCCGGAGTTCATTCAGCCGGTGACCCGGCGCAATGAGATGGTGCGCTTCCTTGAGAGTGGCCTGGAGGACATGTGCGTCACGCGCCGCCGCGATTCGCTGCAGTGGGGGATCCCCGTGCCCTTCGATCCTGACTACGTCATCTACGTGTGGTTCGACGCGGTGTGCAACTACATCAGCGCCATAGGATACGGCGAGGAGGGAGGGGACTTCGAGCGTTGGTGGCCGGCTGACGTTCACCTGATAGGCAAGGAGATCCTGAGGTTTCACTGCCTCGTGTGGCCCATCATGCTCATGGCCGTTGACCTTCCCCTGCCGCGCCAGGTTTTCGGCCACGGATGGCTGACCCTCGGGGGGCAGAAGATCTCCAAGTCCAGGGGCAACGTGGTGGATCCACTGGTGCTCAGGGAGAAGTACGGGCGGGACGTGGTGCGCTACTATCTGCTCCGCGAGATACCTTTCGGTGCAGACGGCAAGTACACGGAAAGGGCCCTGGTCGAGCGGACGAACGTGGACCTGGCCAATGACCTGGGCAACCTGTTGAGTCGCGTAACCGCCATGATCGACAGGTACTGCGAAGGCGTGATCCCCTCGCCGGGTCCGATGACCGGGGTTGACCGAAACCTGGCGACGGTTGCCGGGGAAGCCGTGGAGGCGGCGACCGGGGCGCTCGAGCGCAACTTACTCAGCAATTCTCTGGAGGAGCTGTGGGTCCTGGTCAACGCGGCTAACAAGTACATTGACGAGACGGCTCCCTGGAGTGACGGGGCGGCGGACGGGCGAAGAGAGACGATTCTGTACAACACCTCGGAGGTACTGCGCATTCTGGCAGTTGCCCTTCGTCCCTTCCTGGTGGACGCGCCGGCTGAGATATGGAGACAGCTGGGATTGCAGAGCCAGGGACGTCTTGAGGATACGACCTGGAATGACCTCAGCTGGGGCCTGCTTCGCCCCGGCGCCGGCATAGATCGTGGTTCGCCCCTATTCCCCCGGCTCGATCCCGAGGAGGTCCTCGAGAAGGAGGAGGCCCACGAAGAAGAGCAGCCCCAGAAGGAGGAGATACAGCCGATGATTGATTTCGATACTTTCAGCAAGATGGATCTGCGCGTGGCCAGGGTGATTGAGGCAGAGCGGATCGAGGGTGCCGACCGTCTGCTGCGCCTGGTAGTCAACGTCGGGCACGGCGAGACGCGCCAGGTGGTGGCCGGCATCGCACAGTACTACGATCCGAAGGAACTGGCCGGGCGGCAGGTGGTCATGGTAGCGAACCTGGAACCGGCCAGGCTGTTCGGGGTGGAGTCTCAGGGCATGATTCTCACCGCCCAGGACGGCGACGATCTCTCCCTGCTCAGTGTGGAGGACGTAATGCCCCCGGGAAGCAAGGTGAAGTGATTGCGTCTCATCGACACCCACGCCCACCTCTGCGACGACGCCTTTGACGTCGATCGGGAGGAGCGCATCGTGCGCGCGCTCGATTCCTCGGTGACGGCGATCATCAACGCGGGCACCGAGGAGTCCAGTTCCCGGGCGGCTGCCGAGCTGGCACGGCGCCCCGGGTTGTGGGCGGTGGCGGGAGTGCATCCTCACCAGGCTGCGGCCGCTGCGGACCGTGGACTGGACTGGTTGGAGGAGATGCTGAGGCTGGACGGAGTCCTGGGTGTGGGGGAAATCGGGCTGGATTACCACTACGATTTCTCCCCGTGCCCGGTGCAGATTCAGGTCTTCCGCCAGCAGTTGGCGATCGCGGCTGAGCACCGGGTGCCGGTGGTGGTTCACAACCGGGAGGCAGATGAGGACTGCCTGGATGCGCTGCGTCGGGAACTGCCACCGGGCCATCCAGTCTTGCTGCACTGTTTCTCGGGGGGAATCGATCTGATGAGGCGGGTTCTGGAGCTTGGATACCACATCGGGCTGGGCGGAATAGTGACTTTCGCCAACGCCCGGGAGACGCGCGAGGTGGCGCGGGAAGTCCCCCTCGAGCGCCTGGTGCTGGAGACAGACTCGCCGTACCTGGCGCCGCATCCGAAGCGGGGACGGCGCAACGAGCCTGCCCTCGTCCGGCACGTCGCCGAGAGAATCTCCCAGATTCGCCAGATGGCGCTCGAGGACCTGGCCGGGCGGACGACTGCTGCCGCCGAGGGATTCTTCGGCCGGCGTCTCGACGGGGAGGCCGGATCGTGCAGTATCTGACCCCTTCCCGTCTGCGCCAGCTCCTCACCACCCACGGGATCCGGCCCGAGCGGGGTCTGGGTCAAAATTTCCTCGTCGACGCCAACATCGTCCGCATCATAACCGCCCAGGCGGCGCCGACAGGACTGGCTGTCGACATTGGAGCCGGCCCCGGTGTGCTCACACTGCCTCTGTCGCACCTCTACGAGCAGGTGCTGGGGATCGAGATAGATGAGAGGTTCGAGTCGGTGTTGAGGGAGGTTCTCGCCGGGCGGGGCAATGTGCAGATGGTGTTCGCCGACGCCCGAGAGATGGACTGGGCGGAGGCGCCGGGGAGTGATGTTGAGGCGAGCGTCTTCGGCAACCTTCCGTACGGGTCCGCCGCTCCCATCATGAGCAACTTCCTGGGATCGGGAAGACCGTGGGCGACGGCGGTGTTCATGCTGCAGCGGGAAGTCGCCGAGCGACTGACCGCCCGCCCCGGCGGCAGAGATTACGGAATCTTGACCCTGGCAGTGGCCTATTACGCCGAGGCAAAGATTGTGCACCGGGTCAGCCCCCGGTCATTCTATCCGCCTCCGGACGTGGAGTCGGCCGTGGTCCGGTTGCTCCCGGTGGATCCGCCACCGGTGAGGTTCGATGACTACATCCGCGTGGTGCGGGGGGCCTTCGGAACGCGCCGCAAGACGATTCGCAACTCCCTCGCGCTCTCCGGAGAACTAGACTTGGATGTGCAGGCAGTGAGGGACCTGCTGCGAATGAGCGGGGTGGATCCCGGCTGCAGGGGCGAGTCACTGGGCGTGGACGAATATGTGAACCTGGCCAGGAACTACCGAAGGCTGCTGGCGGGCGCGACCTGACTGTTCCCATGCAGTTGTGTATAATAGGCATGGTGGACAGAGGGTGATCAACTGGGAGGGAAGCTCCGTGTCGGAGTCCGTTGCGACGAGACAGACTTTCGAGGATGACTTCGGGGACTTCGTGAGTCCCACGGACGGCCCGGTGAGCTTTGACGGCATGTTCTCAGGAATCATGAGGTTCATGCGGGAGAAGCCGAACGCGGAGTATAAGATCATCGTCGGGTCCGATTCACAGATGAGGGACCGCATATGCTTCGTCACGGCGGTGATCGTTCACCGACTGGGTAAGGGTGCCCGCTACTACTACCACCGCCAGTATCACAGGAAGTTGACCAGTCTGCGACAACAGATCTTCTATGAGACCTCCCTGAGCCTGCACCTGGCCGGGCTCCTGGCCGGTAGACTGGCCAGCAACGGTAAATCCGCCCTCAATGTTGAGATTCACATCGATGTGGGGCAGAAGGGCGAGACCAGAGACCTCATTCGCGAGGTGGTGGGTATGGTCACCGGCAGCGGGTTCAATGCCAAGATCAAGCCCGATTCCTACGGCGCCTCGAAGGTGGCCGACCGGCACACCAAGTGAAGCCTGTCATTTATCGGAGGAACTATCCCCAGCTGACGAAACTGCACGTAGATCCTCAGTGCGGAGGCGAATGTGATATGACTCTGGATATGTTCTGGAATGAACTCAAGACCGATCTGGCGGCAGTCCTGGGCCAGTATCGCGGGGTTGCCGGCCTCCACCTGGTGGAGGTCAGCAGTGGACACAGGATAGACTTCAACGGTGATGCTGTCCTGGCCGCCGGCAGCACCATCAAGGTACCGGTACTCATGGAGCTCTTTCGCAAGGCGGCGCGCGGAGAGATAGACCTGAATGAAGCTCACACCCTGGACGCGGAGGATGCAGTCGGGGGCAGCGGGGTGCTGCAGAATCTGGAGGGTGAGGTTACCCTGTCCCTGCGCAATCTGGCCATATTGATGATAAATGCCAGTGATAACATCGCCACCAACATATGCATTGAACGGGCGGGAATAGATGATGTGAATAGACTGATCAGAGACATCGGCTGTACCGACACCGTTGTGCAGCGCATGATGATGGATTCGCAGGCCGCGGCCGAGGGGCGCGAGAATCTGTCCACCGCCCGGGATATGGTGCGGTGGATTGAAACGTTGCACGGGTGCGAGTGGGAGAATCCCGAACTGTGCGAGGAAATCACGGCGGTGCTGGGCAAGCCCAAAATGAGCCCAATCCGCGCGGCCGTGCCAGCAGATGTGCCGCTTGTGGGCAAGACCGGTGGACTGGAGGGAGTCCGCTGCGAGGTGGCCCTGGTAGAGCAGCGTCGCCGTCCCTACATACTGGGGATCATGACTGCATTTGGCATCGATGATGACAATTCGGAGACCATCACCGAGCTGGCACAGACTGCTCACGCATACCTGGGTGCCCTGGAGCGTTTCACCGAGTACGGCAGGGGGCTTCAGAGGTAGTTGGGCTTTCTGTAGCTGGAGCGGGTCAGCAGTGAGGGGGCATCAGGTGAGGGTGAACTGGAGGGGCTCCTTGTCATGCGGGGAGCCCCTCCAGCGTGTACTGGCCTGGGTGAATGAACCCTCTGCCAGAACTCGGCAACCTTGCCTGTGTGGTGGCAAGTGTGCTGCCAACTGCCAGGCGAGGCCCCAGCCGGCAGCAGCTTCTCTCACCTCATCTGCGTCCACAATCCCCGCTGCAAGCACGACCAGATGTCTGGGACATATGCCTTACGTCAGTGCTCATGAACCGCTGGATGCGGACCCGCATGTCCGGTGGTCGGCGGGGGTGACCCCGCCTCCAACCCGATTGTTGTTTTTTGGTCACAAGCAGGATATCCGGCTTCATTGTATAATGTATGTCAACACATCCTAACGCAGGCGAGAATAATCAATTGCAGGAGGAATCCAATGCCAGACGATGCTGCCAAGCATGAAGCAGAAGAACCCTTGCAGGTCCTGTGTCGCGAGGAGAATCTGACGCCAAAGTATGCTACGTTTGTGGCTGCTAACCATAATAGACATAATTTCTTGCTGGACTTTGCTCAACATCTGCCTACAGATGGCCCGTTTAAGGCTGAGATCGTAGCGAGGATTGCAGTACC
Source organism: Bacillota bacterium (assembly GCA_046484105.1). Taxonomy (GTDB): domain Bacteria; phylum Bacillota; class Sulfobacillia; order SLMV01; family SLMV01; genus PWUC01. The sequence goes on along the minus strand of JAWOBW010000144.1, from coordinate 1,227 downwards.
GCCGACGGTTATAGACGGCCTCATTAAAGTATTGTCGGAGCAGCGAGCAAAATATGCTGACAAGTTTGGTGAGAGCCCTTTCATAGTTGACTCGTCACATGGCGAGGACGGCGGGGGGCGAGAATAATGGGTGTGGGGATTAGTAGAGATTGGATGAGTAGGCTCCAGGAGTATGATACACGGTCTGATCGGAGCATATTAGTACCGGACATCGATGGGAAGCGCAGTTTGTTTCTATCAATTACGATATCTCGAGAAAGCTCCGTTACGGAAGAGCAAACAGGCACTTATGTTCAGCGACACATAGCAAGGGAGGCTGAACGGATGCCAGGTAAGATCAGTGTGGATAAGGACATTATGGGCGGGGATCCGTGCGTAGACGGAACGCGAATCCCAGTTGCCCTAATATTGAGCTGTCTCGCTGACGGCTATACCAAAGAGGATATTCTCAAAGACTTTCCTGTTCTTACCGCGGATGACGTTGATGCTGCCCTAGTCTATGCAGCACGGATGTGTGTAAGGCCAAAACGGTGATGAAGATCTTAGTGGATGAATGCATACGGAGCCGGGTAGTCGACTACCTGGTCGACAAGGGACACGACGTTATTTGGATTCAGGACAAGCATGAGTGGCGTAGTATGAGTGACGAAGACGTATTCTCATTGGCCAAGCGGTGTTGCCGATATATATTGACTGCAAATTACCACGATTTCGGCGACACCCGCCGCTTCCCCCCGGATGAGTGCGCTGGTATAGTTGCTCTTGCCGGTGTTCCTTATCCGTCCCCGAAGGCGCATATCCGGCGCCTCGAAAAATATCCAGAGATATTTGGTCATGGGGACTTCTACCCGCATAGAACAGTCCTTGTTCATGCCGACAAGATTGAGATTCTGGACTGAACAATACTACGACTAAGGCGCCGCGACCGATCAAGTCGGTTCGGGTTGACGAAGTGAGGAGGGGAAGGTACCGTAGTGTCAGGGTGGTTTATTTGGCGTCTCGCTGGGATCCGCCGTTTTGGATTGGAGATCGGCTCTTCACACAAGAGGATTTTGATCTTATTTGCTGGACGGCTGAATGCTTTAGGACGTTGAGCCGGACGGAGCTGGCGCTTACGATTTGTGAAAACCTTCCCCGCGACCGGGAACTGTTGCTCCCGCCGCCGTCGGCGGTGATCAGCAGCTCGCTTGCGTCCGGGTAGGCCTCTTGCCCCATGCTCTGCCACCA
>JAWOBW010000127.1:0-13054 GCA_046484105.1 Bacillota bacterium | reverse complement strand
TGGGCGATTTTAATTCTCGCCCGGCCTGGACCCAACCTACGAACACGATTTCGGCCGCCCCGTCGTTGAACTCATCGAGGTGGGGCGCGAGGCGCGTCAGATGCTGCACGATCTTCGCGATTCCGAGGAGGATGAGAGCAGATGACGACCCGGGACACGTCCTATGATGCCGTGATGGGCCGCCGAAACGAGATAATTACAGAGGCCCTCGGGCTTGACTATTCCCGGTTCGAGCGGGGCCCCATGGCCTTCGACTACGAGGGAATGATGCGGGAGACAGGATATGATCTGGACGAGGTGCGGGTTATCCAGAGAAGGACGGGAGTCGGGGATACGCCTTTACTCGAGCTCCGCAACATCACCCGTCTGGTGCGGAGCATCTGTGCGCCGGGAAAGGGGGCGCGGATATTCGTCAAGGATGAGGCGTGCAACCCGTCGGGCAGTTTCAAGGCCCGGCGTGCCGCGCTCAGCGTTTACCAGGCCAGGAAGCAGGGATACAGGGGGGTCATTGCCGCCACCAGTGGAAACTACGGCGCCGCAGTCGCCTCCCAGGCCTGCATGCAGGGTCTGGACTGCATAATTGTTCAGGAGCTGTTCGACAGCCGCATGGTGGGGCAGCCCGAAATCATGGAAAAGGGCAGGAAGTGCGAGGCCTACGGGGCTGAGGTGGTCCAGCTGACGGTGGGGCCGGAGCTGTTCTACATGATGCTCCTGCTGCTCGAGGAGACGGGCTACTTCAACGCCTCCCTGTACACCCCTTACGGCATTGCCGGGATCGAGACGCTGGGTTACGAGCTGGCCGAACAGGTCCGGGAGCGCTGTGGACGCGATCCCGACGTCGTGGTGGTGACCCACGCTGGCGGTGGGAACATGACCGGCACCGCGCGGGGCCTGCGGAAGGCCGGATGCACTGACACCCGGCTGGTGGGCGCCAGTGTGGATCTCAGCGGGCTGCACATGGCCAGCGACCGGGACTTTAATCGGAAGTCCTTCACCACGGGACACACGGGATTCGGTGTCCCCTTTGCCACGTGGCCGGATAGGGCGGACGTTCCCCGAAACGCGGCTAGGGCGCTGCGCTACATGGAGCGGTACGTGCTCCTTCACCAGGGCGAGGTCTTCTACGTGACCGAGCTCCTGGCAGCCCTGGAGGGACTGGAGCGAGGACCGGCGGGCAACACCTCCCTGGCCGCGGCGGTTGCAGTGGCCCAGGAGATGGATGAGGATGAGATCCTGGTTGTGCAGGAGACGGAGTACACCGGTGCCGGAAAGCATCCCACAGCGCAGCTCACCTTTGCCCGGGACAACGGGGTGGAGGTTAGGCGAGGTGATCCCTCCGAGAACGTGCCCGGGAAGTGCATCGTCATTCCCAAATACCCCGAGCAGATCAAACCGAGGGATTTCTCCATGGATCGAATGCGCAGGTCGCTGATCCGCAATGCCGTGAAACACAGCGGCCTGGATGTGCTGGGACCCGAGGAAGTGGATTTCCTGTGCGAGGAGACGGCCAGGGATCGCGATTTCGTGCTGGGAGTGCTGGAGGAACTGGGGGTTTCTGTCAACCCATAGGAGGGATTGCTGTGGCAGCAAGAGAGCAGAAGCGCGTGCAGAGGCGTCCCGATGACTTCGAGGTGCGCAGGAGACATCTGGAGGGCCTCACCGATGAGCAGCTTAAGCAGCGGTTTTGGCAACTCACTGAGGAAATCGTCAGTCCCCTGGTGGATCTGGCCCGGACCCACACCTCCCCTTCCGTGGAGAGGTCGGTCCTGCTGCGGATGGGATTCTCCAGCCTGGAGGCAAAGGAGATCGTCGAGAGAGTGCTGGATCACGGCCTGCTGGGAAAGGGAGCCGGCAACGTGGTGGCCAGGGTCGCCGCTGCACGTGACATGGATGTCCGCGAGGCGGGTCTCGCCATGATGGAGGGACAGCATTGGGATGAAGCGGTGCGGATCTTCAGAACCGGGGGTGAGAGCTCATGACCCTGGACCCGGAGAAGAGACTTGACATTGAGGCCATACTGGATGATCTGGAGAACTACCGTCCCCGGCGGCGGGGCTGGACCTGGCGGGTTCCGGATGCCGACGTGGCGCCCTTTGACTACCTGGAGACCTCGGAGCCGCTGACTAACAGCATCCCGCTTCCGGCCGGCACGCGCAGTTTCGGGGGGATTGACCCGCAGCCCGACTGCGTCATAACTACCGAGATCGCTTCGGGGCGCTTCGAGGACGATATCCGGCGGATGCGGATGGCCGCCTGGCATGGAGCCGATCACATGATGGTGATCCGCACCGCGGGACAGAGCCACTTCGACGGCCTAATAGAGGGTACTCCCGAGGGCGTCGGGGGGATTCCCATAACCCGCAAGCAGATCCGGGCCACCCGCAAGGCGCTGGACATGATCGAGGACGAGGTGGGCCGCCCTCTCAACTTCCACTCCTACGTCAGCGGAGTGGCCGGGCCCGAGATAGCCGTCCTGTTTGCCGAGGAGGGAATGGCCGGAGCTCACCAGGATCCGCAGTACAATGTCCTTTACCGCAACGTCAACATGATCCGGTCTTTCGTGGATGCGGCAGTGGCCAAGAAGATCATGAGCTGGGCAGAGATGCTGCAGATTGACGGGGCGCACAATGCCAATGCCACGGCCCGGGAGGCGTGGAAGGTGATGCCTGAGCTGTTGGTGCAGCACGCCATCAACACCAGCTACTCAGAGCAGGCGGGGATGGAGCGGGATTCAATCGCCCTCTCCACAGTGCCACCCACTGCACCGCCGGCACCGGCGCTGAGAATGGACCTTCCTTACGCGGTCGCCCTCAGGGAGCTGTTCGGCGATTGCCGCATGCGCGCCCAGATGAACACGCGCTACATCGAGTCCGACACCCGCGAGGCCACGGTCACTCACGTGTTGAACATCCTGGTTTCGCGGCTGACATCGGCCGACATTCAGAGCACCATCACGCCGGACGAGGGACGGAATGTTCCCTGGCACCACATGAACGTGGCGGCGGTTGATACGGCCAAGCAGGCCCTGGTGGGAATGGATGGACTCCTCGACATGGTGCAGCTCAAGGAGGACGGATCGCTGTCGCAGAGGAAGCGGGAGATCATCGAGCGGGCGGTGCTGTTCCTGGAGGAGATCCAGGAAGTCGGCGGGTATTTCGAGGCAGTGGCTCAGGGCTACTTCGTCGATTCGGGGTATTACCCGGAGAGAAACGGCGACGGCATAGCCCGGGATATCGACGGAGGAGTCGCGGCGGATTCTGTCGTTCCCCGCGATGATGACTACGTGGCCCCGGTCTGTGAGCATTTCGGCCACAACAACCTCCCCGAGGGTGAGAAACCGTGTTCCCCCATCGGGGGCTGCACTCTCTGCGATCCTGACAGGATAGTGTACATTGACGAACTCGACCCGGAGGACAACGTTCACCGTCGTCTCGAAGACAACCGCGAGTTGAGAGAATCGGGCCGGATCAAGCCGGAGGTCGAATGGCTCGGCGACGGAATTCTCACCGTGAACATGATGTTGCCCACCTCGGAGGAGACTGCCAGATACGCTGCCCTCGACATAGCCGAACGGATGGGACTTGAGGATCCGGAGGTCATCCACTCCGGTAGGATGCACCCGGCTGAGGGCACCTATGTGGAAGTGAGGGGCAGACTTCCCTTCGCTGTTGACCCCGACAGCCTGGTCATTCCCGAGAAGGAGGAGCTGCTGTCGGAGGATGAGATCAGGGCGTCGGTGGAGGAGAGAGCGTTGAAGGTCGTCGCCGCCACCGTGGGTGAGGATGAACACTCCGTCGGCATGCGTGAGATCATAGATATAAAGCACGGTGGGCTCGAACGGTATGGAGTTCAGTGCGAGTACCTCGGCACCTCAGTTCCCATCGAGAAGGTCGTCGACGCTGCCATAGAGATCGACGCCGAGGCGATCCTGATCAGCACCATAATCACCCACGCGGATGTGCACCGCCTCAACATGAAGCGGCTCGACCAGCTGTGCCGGGAGAAGGGGATCCGGGATCGCGTCATCCTGGTGGGTGGCGGTACCCAGATCAGCGATGACATGGCCAGAGAATGCGGCATGGATGCCGGATTCGGCCGCGGGACCACCGGGTATGACGTGGCGAGCTTCATCGTCAAGAGCCGGCGCTGAGGGCAATGATGTGGGGGGCGGCCGTTGACCGCCCCCCGGGGTGAGGCTGGAGGGAAACTGTGAAAGTAGACGTACTCGTCGCCGAGATCGGCAGCACCACCACCGTGGTCAATGCCTTCGACAGGCTGGACAGTGATGAGCCCCGCTATCTGGGACAGGCCATGTCTGCGACCACTGTTGAGGAGGGCGACGTCCTGGAAGGCCTGCATGGGGCAGTGCGGGCCCTCCGGCATCGTCTGGGAGCCGACAGGCTGGACTGGGAGATGATGCTCGCCTCCTCGAGTGCCGCGGGGGGACTGCGCATGACTGTTCACGGCCTCGTGTATGACATGACCGTCAAGGCGGCCAACGAGGCAGCGCTGGGTGCCGGCGCGGTCGTGAAGATGGTGACCGCCGGGGACCTAACTGAAGCGGATTTGAATCGCCTGAAGCAGACCCGCCCCAACATCATTCTCCTCGCCGGGGGAGTTGACTACGGCGAGAAGAACACGGCGATCGGCAATGCCCGTAGGCTGGCGGAGCTGGATCTAGACGTGCCGATCATCTTCGCGGGCAACGTTGCATGCACAGACGAGATCCGCGACATCCTCAGTCCGACGGTGCACCTGGTGGACAACGTGTATCCCCGGATTGACCAGCTGAACGTTGAACCCACGCGGAGGGTGATTCAGGATGTTTTCGAGAGTCACATTGTGACTGCCCCCGGGATGGGACGGGTGCGGGAGATGGTGGAGGGCAGCCTGATGCCGACCCCCGGGGCAGTGATGGAGGCGGCCAAGGTTCTTTATGAGGTGGTCGGCGACCTCATGGTGTTGGATGTCGGGGGAGCCACCACTGACGTGCATTCGGTCACGGCGGGGTCCGAGGAGATTTCCCGCATGCTCATTGCCCCCGAGCCGGTGGCCAAGCGCACCGTGGAGGGGGATCTGGGGGTCTACGTGAACGCCGGCAACCTGGTGAATCGCATCGGCGAGGAAGACCTCAGTGATGAGCTGGGTTTCCCCGTCCGTCGGGTCATGGAGCATCTGCCGCAGATTCCGGAGAATCAGCAGGAGATCGAGCTGGTCACTCGGCTCACCAGGGAGGCAGCTGAGGTTGCGGTGAGCCGTCACGCCGGTCGCCTGCGCCACCTGTACGGGCCGACGGGCCGATCCACTGTCGCCGAGGGCAAGGATCTCACCCAGGTCAGATGGGTCATTGGCACCGGCGGTGCGCTGACCCGCCTGCCCGGAGGGTGCGACATTCTCACCTCCCTGTGCGACGGGAATGAGCCCCTGGCGCTGTATCCCAGGGAGGCGCGGGCACTGGTCGATCGGCAGTACACCATGGCTTCCCTTGGGGTGCTCTCGCGCCGTCACCCGGAGGCGGCGAGACGCCTTCTGACGGATTCATTGTGTATCGAGTCCTGATGACAGCAATCACATCGGTGGCCAGGATCCTGGGAGAGGTGAGGGATTGCCGTGTTGCGTTACCCGCGGGTCGAAATTGACACAGACAAGCTCTTGCAGAACGCCCGGGTTATTCTCGAGAGGTGTCGGGCCGAGGGTATTGAGGTGACCGCAGTGACCAAGGTTACCTGCGCCCACCCGGCGGTGGTTGAGACCCTGACCAGAGCGGGTCTCACCAGCCTGGGAGATTCCCGTCTCCGCAATCTTCGCCGCATCCGCAAGCAGGCTCCGGATGCAGAGCTGGTCCTCCTCAGGCTGCCCATGCCGTCGCAGGCCGACGAGGTTGTTTGCTGGACCGACGTCAGCCTCAACAGCGAGATTACAACCCTGCGCGCCCTCGATGCCGCCGCGCGACGGGCGGGCCGGACCCACGGAATAATCCTCATGGTGGACATGGGGGATCTGCGCGAGGGCGTGTGGCCGGACGAGGTGGGCGCGGTCTGCACTGCGGCCCGGGAGATGTCCAACATCAAGGTCAGAGGTGTGGGCACCAACCTGGCCTGTTACGGCGGGGTGAGGCCTGCGGCGGAGAACATGCAGGGGCTGCTGGATTGCAGAAAAGTCGCCTCGGAGACTCTCGGGCACCCGATGGAGATTGTGTCGGGGGGCAATTCCGCCAACTGGTTGCTGTTGGAGGCGGGAAGAATGCCCAGCGAGATCAACCACCTGCGCATTGGCGAGGCGCTGTTTCTGGGCAACGAGAGCGTCGACCGCACTCCCATCTGGGGCATGGCGGATGATGTCTTCACCGTGTGCGCCGAGATAATCGAAGTCAGGGTGAAGCCGTCGCTGCCGGTGGGGGAACTGGGCCAGGATGCGTTCGGCAATGTTCCCATCTTCGAGGATCGGGGCTTGCACCGACGGGCGATTGCGGCCGTGGGTCGGCAGGACGTCGCCCCGGAGGGTCTGAGGCCCCAGATGAAGGGCGTGAAGATCATAGGGGCGTCATCTGATCACATGATTCTGGATGTTGAGGATGCGGCCGGTTCGGTGGAGGTGGGAGATGTGCTGCGCTTCACCGTCCGGGGGTACTCGTGTCTGCTGGCCGTCTTCACGTCGCCCTACCTCAGGCACGTGGCCGTACGAGATGGTCAGCGGGGGCGTCCGCGCAGTACTGTGAACAGATGAATTCCAGCTGCTCCGGCAGCTGCCGCCCAGAAGAGGGAGGAAAGAAGGACCGTCTCGACCGAGAGGAGTCGGTTGCGCTGCATGCTCATGATCTGAAGCAGCATCACGTGATGGTGTGAAAGCCACAGCAGCCCGATCAATATCAATGACACGGTCCCCGGCAGGAGACTGCTCCGGATCCTCTCGACGCCCTCGCAGTTCAGGTACTGCCAGCGGGCCGGCCCGCCCAGGTCTGCCAAGTGAGTGGCGAGATAACAGACGCCCAGTAGCAGCAGAAACAGGATGGTCTGTAGCAGGGGCGTCATGAAGATGCCCGCTGGTGTCGTATCCACCCATCCTGCAGGCCTGCCCTGAGGGTCGAAGTAGACGGGGGTCTTGCCGGGAAGCAGCGGATAGTAGACGAGGCTCACGGCCCACGTCAGCAGAACGAGGCCTCCTCCAGGGAGGCGGAGCGCGCAGAATACCCTTCGTTCGAAGCCGTGCCTGTTCACTGCAGTTCTCCCCCTGAATGGACTCTCCTCACCGGCCCGCATCACGGGCCCCGGGTGTGAATGGTGTGCCGTCTCCTGCTGTTCAGAAGGCTATTCTCTCCGGATGGGAGTAGATGTTAAATCTGTCTCCCCGGGCGAAGCCGACCAGGGTGATCCCTTTTTCCAGCGCCAGATTGACAGCTCTGTCAGTGGCCGCCCCCTTTGACGCGATGACCGGGAACCTACCGGCGGCTCCCTTGAAGACAATCTCGTAGAAGAGGCGGCCCGTGGTGCACAGGACAGCTCCCTCCGGCTGCATGTGGTTGCAGTAGAAGTTCCCCAGCACCTTGTCCAGGGTGTTGTGGCGGGCAATGTCTTCGTGGTCAGCGAGCACCCTGTCCCCGCAGAAGACCATGCTTCGGTGTGCGGAACCGGTCTCGCGGAAGAATCGGGATCTCTGCTCCAGCACATGCACCGAAGACAGAAGATCCGAGACACTGATGCGCTGATCTTCGGAGATGGTCTGTTCACGGGGGGCCTCATCGAGGTCGGGGTTTTCGCGCGTCCTGATCCGGATCTGCATAGGCTGGGAGCCCGTGCAGATGTTGATATCCAACAGTCGGTGCCGCCCCGTCAGCAGCTTCCTGGAGATCAGATGGCCAACACCGAGGTACTTCATTTCCACTGGCGTACACGAGAGTCTGGCCACCATCTGGCCGTTGAGAATCAGCTCAACCGGGGCCTCAATGGGTACTGTCTCCTCGATGATTGACGAATCGCCCCGTGAGTACTTAGTAACATCCATCGCAATCGTGCGATGTTTCATTTCCACGCATCCTTTCGGCTGTTTCTATGTCCTGCGAATGGTTTATGTTGGTGAACATGCGCAGGTCGGGATCGAAGCGTGATATCTCTTCTTCCTCGACAAAGGCGACTGAAACCTCATCGAAGTAGCTGCTGAGCTTTCTCTCGCCGGCCTGCAACCTGCTTTCGATGGCGCTGATGCAGGCCCTCGAGTAGAGGGCATGTAGGGGCTCCACGTAGCTGTTGACGCGGGGAATCAGTATGTCGGTCGCGCCAAAGCGGCTGATCATGTATCGTATTAAGTGGCCGTTGAGAAAGGGCATGTCACAGGCGGTGACGAAGTTGATCGAACTGCGTGAAGTCATCAGTCCGGTATAGAGACCGCCCAGCGGTCCCGCTCCGTGCACGAGGTCTTCGACCGATCTGACTTCATAATGGCGGTAGTCCTCCGGCGTTCTGGAGACCACTATTATGTCCCCGCAGATCTCAGAGAGGGTGCCCAGAACGTGCTCCACCAGTGGAATACCCCCCACCTCCAAGAAGGCCTTGTCAATTCCGCCGAGCCTGGTTCCCTGACCGCCTGCAAGTATTATGCCTGTGATCCGATTCTCACCCTGCAAGTGATTAGACCTCCCTGAGATTCATCAGGATTCGAGGCTTATCTCAACTGTCTCGCTGTTCATTATAACCCCTGCCGTGTGTAGTCGGAATGCGGCGGCGCCGAGAAACCTCGGTACCTCCTCCGTTGCAGTGGAGACTACGGTCACCTGAGGCGAATGACGGCGGGCAAAGATGCGATCCCCCGATTGTGCGAGGGCGCCTGTTATGGCAGAATTGACCATATGCTGCATATGACATTGGGGGGTCTGATCATGGCCGCGCAGCTGCAGATAGGCCCCGTCACTGAAGCCGACTGGCCCGAGATGCGTTCCATCTACCTGGAGGGCATCCGGACGGGCAATGCCACCTTCGAGACCGACGTGCCTGACTGGCGGCAGTGGCAGGAGCACCACCTTCCATGCTGTGCGCTCGCCGTCCGGGGTGGAGGAGAGGTGCTGGGTTGGGCCGCGCTGAGCCCAGTCTCGCCCCGGGAAGTGTATGCGGGTGTGGCGGAAGTCAGTGTCTATGTGCGCCGGGATGTCCAGAGACAGGGCATCGGCACCGACTTGATGAGGGCACTGATTGCCTGTTCGGAAGACGAGGGCATCTGGACTCTGCAGGCCGGGGTCTTTCCCGAAAACCGGACCAGTCTATCCCTGTTGGCGCGGTGTGGTTTTCGCCGGGTGGGGAGGCGAGAGCGCCTGGGTCAGCTGCATGGCAAATGGCGGGACGTGATCTTAGTGGAACGTAGGAGCCCGAGGGTCGGCATGTGATCAGATCAACCTGGTCAGTTGCCAGACTGCGGGTAAGTGGTCTCGTCTGAGGGATGAGGCACAAGCGCGCCCCCCGCATCTGTGTATTTCGCCAGTGAACTGGGTGTAGGGACAATCAAGGAGATGACATGATCTGGGCACCGGTTTCACACTCGAGTGGCAAGACCTTGGCGGAGATTCGCCGGGAGTAGATTGAGAGACAGGCTGCCGAAAGCCCTGAGGAATGAATACTGAGTTATCATTCCACAAGGAGTATCTGGCGGAGTACTACACATCCAGCGTCTTCCACCTTCCCCGTCTGTAGATCCAACATGCGGCCGCGGCTCGTAGAGTCTGTTCTATTAACACCACCACCCATACTGCGACCAGCGAGAGGTTCAGGACGTGCACGACGAGAAGAATCAGCGGTACCCTCACCGCCCAGGACACGATTCCGGAGACATACATGGCAGACCTGGTATCACCGGCTCCACGTAGGGATCCCACGTATACATCCGCCACACCCACGGCAGGTTGGGTCACGGCCGCAACCCGCAAGCACCAGGCTCCCAGATTGATGACCTCGGGGTCATCCGTGAAGAGAGCGATGAGCTGGGTGGGGAAAAGAAGAAAGAGCACACCCATGCCCCCCATTGTGTAGACGGCGAGAAGGGAGGCGTGACGGGTACTTTCCTCGGCCGCCCTTGTATTCCCCGCTCCCAGGCTCTGTCCGGTGAGGATACTGGCGGCGATGGCAAATCCGTAGCCCGGCATGAAAGAGAGGGATTCTGCTGCCACGGTGACCTGCTGTGCTGCCATGGCGACGGTTCCCATACTCGCGATAAACAGAGTGCTCACAGTTCTGGCACCGTCGCGCATGAGAGTTTCCAGTCCGGCGGGAAACGATAGAGTCACAATCCTCTTGATGGTGGGAGTGTGGACGCGCAGCAGCGAGCTGACCTTGAGTTGAACGTCTCGACGTCGAAAGAGCACGAACAGAGCCGTTGCGGCTCCGACTCCTTGGGCCACCACTAGAGCCAGAGCTGCTCCCCCCACACCCATCTCGGGAAAACCGAATCTTCCGAAGATCAACAGGTAGTCTCCGAGTACATTGAGGACGTTGGTGATGATCGTCACGTACAGGGGCGTTCGAGTATCCCCCAGCCCGCGCATGGCGCCGGAGGCGGCGATCTTGGGCAGAAAGAAGACGCCTCCAACGGCCAGGATGCCGAGGTACTCCTGGCCGAGGGCAGCGACCTCCCCGCTGAAGCCGACCAGAGTGTAAAGGTGGGGTGTGATCAAGAGGATGGCCACCACCGCCGCAATGCCGAGCACCAGCGCCAGGATGAGTCCCTGTTGTGCAATGTGGGCGGCGGCCTGCGTCTGGCCCGCCCCTTTCCTTCTGGCAACGAGAGCGGTTATGCCTATGCCGATGGCTCCCGGGAAGAAGATCACCGAGAAGTAGACCTGTCCACCGAGCCCGACGGCGCTCAATGCGGCGGCACTCAGTCTGCCCACCATGGCGGTGTCGACGATCCAGGCCATCATGTGAAGACACATTTCCCCTATGGCCGGCCACGCCAGAGACATTATCTGTGATCGCTGGATTGGAGTGCTGGCAGTTCTGTTCAACTCGGTCTTGCTGTACTGTGCCATGCGGATCCCGCCGCTTCGCAACGCTGAGATGACGTACATCCTACATGATACCATAGTTCTCAGCTGGACCGGGACTGTGCCTGAGGCAGATATGTGACGCAAGGTTGTCCTGATTGTGGACCAGGGGTGCTGGATCTCAGGGAGGGGATTTTGCACACAGGCGGGGTATAGATCTACAATGAGGCGAGATATCGAATTGAGGCGGCGCACTGACATTGAGGGAGGACCTATGCAGGTCAGGTTGCGGAGAGCGGTCATTGAGGACGCACCTGCCATCGCCAGGGTGTACGTGGACACCTGGAGATCGGCCTACAGAGGACTGGTTCCCCGGGAGTATCTCCTCTCGCTGGATTATGAGGAGGAGGCCCGGGGATGCCGGCAGTTCCTGGAGGGCGACGTCTATCCGCGCATGCTTCAGGTCGCCGAGATCGGGGGCGAGATCATCGGCTACGCATCGGCCGGACCGAATGACGACGAGCCGAAGGATTACGAGGCCGAGGTTTATGAGATCTTCGCCCGCGGAGAATACTCCGGACAGGGTGTGGGGACAAGGTTGATGCAGCGAGCGGCAGACTGGTGCCAGAGCATGGGCTACTCCTCGGTTGTCATATGGTGCTGGAAGGACAATCCCTTCGGAGGTTTCTACCGGAGTCTGGGCGGAAAGGTGGTCCACACCTGTACGCAGTCTCTGGCCGGCACCGAGTATGATGTCCTGGTCTTTGGCTGGCAGGTGGAAGACCTTCAGCGGAACCTGCGGCTCAGACTGGCGAGGTGAACGCGGATGTCTCTGAACCAGTGGAGGTTGTCTCCGGTGGCCCGGCGCATGGCAGCTCCTCGGCGGATCAGACGAAGTACTCCACTGTGGCGTCGGGCAGCAGTTGCTCGATGCTTCTCCTGAACCATTTCTCAAGCCGCTGCAGCACCGGGCGGGTGTAGACATATTTTCCGTACCCGAACTGGCCGTATCGATACTGGCGGCACGCGTCGTCCATGTCCAGGTTGGTGCCCGGGAACACCTCCAGGATTCGCCGCCGGGCGGAGTTGGTGTAGCGGTGCGTTATTAGCTCCAGCGTGAACGGCCCGGGAACCAGGTTTCCCAAGGTTTCCAGCATCTCCCGGTAGCGATACTCCCAATCGCCGCTGACCATGATCGGGGCTATCAGGAATCCGAGGGGGTAGCCAGCTGCCCTCACTCTTTCCGCAGCCTCCAGGCGTTTCCTCAGCGGCGGCGTGCGGTGTTCGAATTGCTTGATGACGTCGTCGGTGTTGATGCTGAAGCGGAAGTGAGTTGCCCCCTCGTGCCTGAGGTGCAGAAGGGAGTCGACCTCCGTGTACTTGGTGACGAAGCGGAACCGGGCTCGAGGATTGGTGGCCGCGAACTGCACCGCCTGGCGCAGTGAACCGGTGTATTTCTCCACCGGCAGAGGGTCCGAGGTGGCGGAACCCTCGAAGGAGGTTTCGCGGGGACTGTGCTGGGTCACATATCGCCGCGCCCTGTCCAGTATTTCCTCTGTGTTGACATAGACGCGGATGTACGGTTTGTCACCGAAACGGGTGTTCAGGTAGCAGTACTGGCACATTCCGGGGCAACCTGTGACCAGGGGCAGCTGGTAATGGGCGGAGGGCCTGCACGTCTGGAACTGCAGGGATCTCTTGATTCCCACCACCAGGGTTCCCTTTCCCTCCCGATATGTCTGCTGCGGGGTCCGGCCGGGAATGCCCGTGACCCGGTTGCGGGATCCGGTATGTCTGAACTCGGTGATCCCCTCACGCCGCAGATGCTCCTGTATTTTCCGGCCCCGCGGGTGTTCAAGGGCCCCTTCCTCGAAGTATACTCTCCTCGGTACGAATTCCATGACAGCGCCCCCCCAACTATTCTGCCCCCAGTCTCCGAGAAGTGATTGCACCCACCGTGCAGGTCGGTGCAGGTAATTTCTTCTCCGTGTCAAAAGGAGATCGTAAAGGGGCCGCAAGATGCAATCCCGTGCACCATGGAAGGGAAGATCGTCATGACCGCGCCGACATCACCCGAGGAGTATTTCGGCT
>JAWOBW010000029.1:0-10350 GCA_046484105.1 Bacillota bacterium | reverse complement strand
GCCCAGGCTGAGATCGGTGTCCGCAGATTGCTCATCCGCGCCGGAAAGACCGATGTTGACGCCCGGGATGCCTTGAAAATTTTTCTGGCCCTGCCCCTGGAGAAAGACATTGATGTGTTTCTCCCCCTGGCGTTTGACAGGATCGATACGGATGAAGAAGAGATGATACAAACAGGAACCAGGTCCCAGCTTCTTCACGTTGACTGCCTGAAGACCCTTGGGGGTCTCGACTACGTCAAAAGATACCCGCTCGTTTTCCTCGAGGGTCTTGAAGCCTTCGCCTTCGATCTCCGAATAGTGGACAAACACGTCATCCCCGTCTTCACGCTCGATGAAACCGAAACCCTTGCTGCCGTCAAACCACTTCACTGTACCTTCAGCCACTGAAATAATACCTCCAAAGGGTCGAGTTACTGCCTTCCCGGTGCCTCAGTTGCTGGGAAGGATGAAGCACGGCAGTTCCACCCGCGAGATTTCTTTGTCGTCCACCTGGATCGACAGTGTGCATCGTTACGCCTCATCCTGATACACCACGATGGTATTGTACCGCATCGGCAGAGATATGTAAATCCCCTGAACCTGTGAGGTGTTTTGGCTGCTCCCGACGCCCGCCGTGATGGGCCCTGCGGTCATCTTTTGCCCCACGGCTGTGGCACATGGTTCAGTCGCGACGCGATTCCGGGGGAGGCGTCGGGAGCGGAGAAGAAAAGAAGAAGTACCGGCCTGCTGGTGTGATCTGCTGAGCAAACACCAAGCAGAGAGGAGGTGGGAATGGTCGAGGAAGGTGATCAGCGAGAATCCGCGAGTAGTTGCGCCGGTGAGCAGTCGAGATGCCGCCGGAAGATACTGAGGTAGAGGCGGCATTGAGGGAGATCCGGGCGAAACAGCGGAGATCTCATTCCCACATATCAAGTCCCTGACACCAGATGTAAGGGACCACAGCTCTTTCTCACCTGCCGGAAACATGCTGCAAAGCCGCCTTGCGGACCCCATATCATGGCAATCCCGCCACCCGGTACGAATCCCAAAGGCACGACTCCACCCAAGGATAGTCTGAACAGGGCTGGGAGGCATCCCGAGAATCACATCTATAGCGATTAACCCGCCACTTGCCGGTTCCGCGTTCCCATTTGCTCCCGGCGGACATCGCACTCACCTGGCTCTGCTTTGCTCGGAGAGCGAACCGAGGATGAAGGCTCCCATCATAGTGGCGTAAGCCAATAGAATGGCAACTCGCGAGTCAATCGTGCTAACACCGAAGAGTCTGAGCATCTCGGACACAGGACTGATGGCGATCATTGGATACAGCTGGCCCCATAGTGAGAGGTTGTGGGACCGGTCGGCACCAGAAGTCAGGTAGAACTGCTGAACGAAGAGTCCCACCCCCAGCAGGGGCGGAATGACTCCCGCCATGATAGAGGCGTAACCGTAGCCCATTCGTGCGAGGTACCGCCCGACGATGAACCATCCTCCGATGAATGCGACCCCCCAGAAGAATGGGCTCCAGGTCCACAGCGACGGTATCCACCTGGCTATTACGTAGCCCAGCACAGCGGGACTGAGGGCAACAAGCAGCAACGTGCAAGCTGATATCAGGCGGTCTGGTCTGTTCGCCCACATTTCCTGCCTCCGAGAGTCTCCATGACAATCCTCAGGCGAAGCCTGGACTGGACCTCATCTGCACATCCGGCGACACCCATAGAACTGACGTCCAGCATGATAGTTTGTTCCACCGTGTTCCGCTGCAGACGAATCAGCCATCCCCCTCGTCTCGGTGAGGGTCCTCTCGTGTGGTATCTCAACGCGATTCCTCCCTTGTTCGGGGGAAGGAAGAGGCCGTTCTGCCGGGGATGGCGGGAGTCTCAGGTCTTCCCCTGCGCAGCCGTAAGCGACATTGCCAGTGTCCGTGAAGTCCCCGACGAGAGTCCGTGACAGCACTGGTGACTATTCATCGTCCCAGCGATACTTCTTGTTCCGGCGGAGCTTCTCAAGACTGCAATTTAGGCACAGCCCGTTATGACAGCATACTACCCCGCCGCATTCAGGGCAGCGCCACTTTGCTCTTTCACTTTCCAGGAATTCCTCGACTCCACGTTCCTGGATGAATTCGAGGTTCTCCAACATGCTCATATGGTAGTTCGTGCGATAGCGCTCATCGAGAGATCTTAGCCTGCTGCAGGGGAAGTCTTCGCACTCGTAACAGAAGCGAACCAGTCCCTTCCCCAGCAAATCACAGTGTTTCCTCATGTAGATGCAGTTCTTGCCACGGGGCAGGCAGCCGGCGCAATATCTCTTTCGAAATCCGCGTTCATTGAGATCATGTTGCATTGCCAGATAACTGACGCATATTCCGCAGTTCATTCCACACGGAGCCACAAGCGATTCCTCCACTGGTAGTCATCACCTCACTCAGATACCAGGGCTACCTGCTGGCGAGATAGATTTGCCCCGCGCCGGAGCACCTCCGCCGCCGAGTTGCCGCTCCTGACCTCGACTCCGATCACCGGGTCCTTCAATCCGAGCCTGCAGGAATGACCAATGACATCTTTCTTCCTGTCGCGGCCGCTGGGCCCAAGTATCACGTGGTGTCCCACTGCCTCCCGGAGACGGGCGATGATACGCTGATAGTCGAAGCCTCGCGCGGTCTCCAGTACCCACCCCGGGCAGTACCGTCATCGAACATGGACTACTTCGCGGGCACTGGCTCCAATACCTTGATCCTGTTCCTGATCACCTGCGTTGTACAATTCCCGGATCCGCATCGACTGCTCCAGTGGAATCAGGCGAAGTGCGCCACTGAGATACCGTGCATCTCGGCTGTCACGGGTACATCAGCATGTTGCGCCGAGTTAAGTGAAATGGATGTCGCATGGGGCGAAACCTTCCGTGCTGTGCGTATGAAGGGCGCTGAAAAGCACTATATGACACCACGCGGGAACAGTGCACAATCGCCCACGGCGGGACCGGCAGCTACCTGCACAACCCAGGGCGGGATTGCCCGGTGCCGGTCAGGGGTGCCGCCGGGGGGCGATGCCCTTCCGGCGCTGCCACGCACAAGCCCGGTCACATTCTGCCGGGACGGCCCCACAGGGCCTCAGATCTGCCGTGACCGCCTCCGCTGCGTCTTGACGTAACTTGAACTAGCGTGTTAAGAATGATTGGCATGTGAGGGTGTGGATCTTTACCTTCCCCGGAGCGGATGCGGCATCGTTCGCCGGATAGCGGACGGGGGGATGCTTTGCAGGTGCGGGCGGCCTTCATGCTCGCACATTGGCTCACTGCCCGTCATTGCAGAGATGAGTGAAGCGATGATTCCGGGTTCGCTCTCACTTCACGGAGGCCCCGGTAAGCATCACCAGTGCAGTTGATCGAAGCGATAGACGTCCGACCGCCCTCAGGCGGGGTGCTCGCGAGCGAAGCCAGTGCTCAGCGGCCGCAGAGAGTGGGAGCCCCGACACTGTGCGGCGGTATTGATGCCGGCGGCGGGCAGCCCACCGGACAATTCACGCAGGCGGTCTGCCTGACGATGGAGGCTTCGACTACCCGACAATCGCTGGGAGAACATATAAACGGGAGATCGTGACGGGAACACCGGGTTGAGGCGAGTTTCACGGAAGTGATCGGGTCAACGGGCACGAGAGTGAACGGCGGCTGCCGCGATTGGCGATCGCCACTTGGAACCCGGTTCATTCAGGAAGGGAGACGACGTGGAGTTTCTGACAGAATTGACAGGCATTACTGGAGTGTCCGGACACGAAAGGCCAGTTAGACGTTACCTGCGGGAACACATTTCCGATGTAGTTGACGAGGTCAAGACGGATGCCCTCGGCAACCTGGTGGCTCATCAGCACTCTGACGACTCTGGGGCGATCAGGGTCATGATCGCGGCCCACATGGATGAAGTCGGCATAATGGCCAGGAAGGTGGACGATGAGGGTTTCGTCCGGTTCCTGACGCTGGGCTCGCTGCGCCCGCAGATCCTCCTGGGCCAGAGAGTAAGGTTCACCTCTGGAACCGCGGGGATCATCTCCAGTGAGCGGCTGGACGAATCTGAGGAGCTCAAGCTCAAGCACCTGTATGTTGACATAGGAACGTCGAGCAGGGAGGAGACACTGGAGGCCATCTCGCTGGGAGAGACGGCGTCGTTTCTGTCTCAGTTCAGTGCCGAATCGGACCGCATCACGGCCAAGGCCCTTGACGACAGGATCGGTTGCGCGATCATGGTCGAGTGCATGCGGAAGCTGGAGGGCCGGGCCCCTGACCACGAGCTGTGTTGGGTATTCACCAGCCAGGAGGAGGTCGGGGTGCGCGGGGCGCAGGTGGCGGCTCAGGTGTCCAGGCCGCACCTGGCCATTGTGGTCGACGTCACGCCGGCGGGGGACACCCCGAAGGGGCTGGACTACGACACCGCCCTGGGAAGCGGCGCGTGCATAAAGGTCATGGACCAGATCCCGCCCATGGGCGGGTTCATCGCCCCTCCCGGTGTGACCGAGTTCCTGGTGAACCTGGCCGAGGAGCGCAACATCCCCTGGCAGTACGACATCCTGGAGCGAGGCAGTACTGATGCGGCCTCTGTGCACCTGACGGGTGAGGGTGTACTGTGCGCGGTGATCTCCGTGCCCATCCGCTACAGCCACAGCCCCCATGAGATGGTGAGCATGACCGACGTGGAGGCGGCCCGCGACCTGATCCTGGGCGTGCTCGAGGAGCTGGACGCCGACGCCCTGAACCGAATGATGGAGTGATGACCTCGATGACCGACGATGCAGTCATTCCGGTCGATGCATTCGACACTCGGGTCGACGCCCTCCGCGGTGACCTGGGGGAGCGCGGCCTGGACGGGCTGCTAGTCACCAGCCCCGACAACGTGCGCTATCTGACGGGCTTTCCCTGGGGAGTCCACTCCTACCTGCTGGTTGCCATGAGTGAGACGGTCCTGATCGTCCGGCCCACGGAGCATCAGCAGGCCATCGAAGAGGCGAAGGTTTCGCGCATTGTCCTGGCCGGGGAAGAATCGGCGGAGAAGCTGCTGGCGAGGGAACTGGAGGGCATGCCGCGGGTGGGCTTTGAGCCCGATTTCCTTCACGTGGACGCTTTTGACCAGATCAGTGAGTTCCGCGGCCGGGATTGTCTGCTTCCCGCCTCCGGCCTGGTGACCGAGATGCGCGCCATCAAGGAGCCCTGGGAAGTGGATCTCATCGGGCGGGCCTGTCGCATCTTTGACCTGGTCATGGAGAAACTGGTCCCCGAGCTCAGCGCTGGCATGACAGAGAATGAGATCCTGGGTCGCGCGGAGCAGCTGGCCCGTCTCGAGGGAGCGGACGGCTTCTGGTTTCCCAGCATAGTCCTCTCCGGTCCCCGTTCCGCCCTGCCACACGGCATGCCCACATCCCGCCCCGCCCGCGGGGGCGAATTCCTCAAGCTGGACCTAGGTCCCACCTTTGCCGGGTACGCATCGGATGCAACCCGAACCCTGGCATTTGGCCCCGCATCAGGGCGCATGAAGGAAGTCTACCGGACGGTGCTGAGGGCGCAGCTGGCGGCGCTTGATTCGTGCCGGGCGGGGGTCCCGTGCTGCGAGCTTCACAATGCGGCGGCCCGGGTCATCGAGGACGCCGGCTACGGGCAGTACTTCAACCACCCCGTCGGCCACGGGGTCTGGGGTCCCCCCCTGGTGGGAGCGGATTCCAATCGTCCGCTGGAGGCGGGCATGGTGATAACCGTGGAACCGGGGATATACATACCCGGGTGGGGTGGTGTGCGCATCGAGGACAGTGTGGTAGTCACCGAGGAGGGTTGTCAGATACTGCATTCGTTTCCAAAAGACATGGTGGTTGTTTAACTTGTAACTAACGGCCTGTCATGATAATGATAAAGAGTACCGATACACCAAAGGGGGCATTGCATTGACACGAACTACTGCTGTGATGGTAAGCATACTGCTCATAATGACCGTCACGCTTGCAGCCTGTGGCGGTGAGCAGCAGGTCGCAGATGATCAGCACATCATCATCGCCACGAACAATGATCCGCCAACCTTCGATCCGGCCAAGTCCAACGACGGTGCGTCGATCCTAGTCTGGAACCAGATATATGACACCCTAGTGGCCTACGACTATGAGAACAATGAGCTGGTGCCGGCCATCGCCGAGGATTGGGAGGCGATCGATGACACCACCGTCCGCTTTTACATCAGGGAGGGCATCAAGTTCCACGATGGGTCCGAGCTGACGGCGGAGGACGTGGCCTTCAGCATCGACCGGCTGATCGACCCGGATACAGCTTCGCCAGCGGCGTACCTGCTGAATGTCATCGAGGACATAACTGTTGATGATGAACACACCGTCACCTTTACCCTGCAGAAGCCCTATGCGCCGACCCTGTATCACTTCACGCATCCTTCGTCTTCCATCGTGAGCAAGGCCAGGGTCGAGGCCGAGGGCGAGGATCACTTCGAGGAGCCGATGGGCACTGGCGTCTTCAAGTTCGAGTCCTACAGCCGGGGCGACAGGGTTGTCTTGGTCAGAAACGAGGACTACTGGGACGGCGCCCCCAAGCCGGAGCGGGTGACCATCCGCATCATACCCGAGGATTCCACCCAGGTCGCCGAGATCGAGGCGGGTGGCGTACACGTCGCCTTCAACATCCCGACTCACGAGGTGGCCAGGCTGGAGGAGACCCCCGACGTCTACATCGTGGAGAGCCTGGGGTACGGGATCGTCGGACTGGTCCTCAATCTGCAGAGAGAGCCCCTGGAGAACGTCAAGGTCCGCCAGGCGCTGAACTACGCCATCGACCGGACTTCCATAGTTGAGGATGTGGACTCCGGCTTCGGTCAGCCGGCGAGTCAGCTGCTGGCTCCCACCGTATTCGGGCATCATCCCGACCTGGAGCCCTATCCCTACGACCCAGACAAGTCGCGCGAGCTGTTGGCAGAGGCCGGCTATCCGGACGGCTTTGAGGCCAGCATCCTGGTGTGGAACATGGACAGGTACGTGCGCTTCGCCGAGGTCATACAGGCTCAGTTCGCCGACGTGGGAGTCGACGTGGAACTCGACGTGATCGAGTTCGGAGCCGCCCTGGAACGCGGCTACGAGGGCGACTTCGACATGACAACCATGCAGTGGGGAACCACTACGCTGGACGGCGACTACACAATGTATCCACTGCTGCATTCGGACAACTGGGGGCAGGCCGGCAACTGGGGCTGCTACAGCAACGAAGAGGTCGACGAGCTGATATACCAGGCACAGGTCAATCCCGATCCGGAAGTCCGCCTGGAGGCGTATCAGCGGGCCAGCGAGATAGCCTTTGAAGATGCGGCCTGGGTCTTCTCGCACCACGATTTCCGCGCGTACGCCGTGCATCAGACACTGAAGGACGTCAGGATTCCCGTATCCTACATCAACATCAACCTGAAGGACGCCTACATCGGCGACTGAGGCAAATCCATCACGCCGGGGCGGTCTCGCACCGCCCCGGCGCGCAAATGGAATGGGTAGATTCACGTGCTCCAATACATCCCGAAGAGAATCATACAGATGATACCGGTGGTGCTCGGTGTGTCCATCATAGTGTTCTTGATTATGCACCTGGCACCCGGTGATCCGGTGGCGCTGATGTTCGGCCTGGATGCCGCCGCCAATCCGGAGTTGGTGGCCCAGATCCGTCAAGAGCTGGGTCTGGATCAGCCTCTCTACGTGCAGTACTTTCGCTTTCTCGGCAATCTGGTGCGGGGTGACCTGGGCAGGTCCATAACTACCAACCGCTCGGTCACCGGCGAGATTGCCGCCAGGTTGCCGGCCACTTTGGAGCTGGCCATATCCGCCACCATCATAGCCGTGGTAGTGGGCATCATCACCGGGGTACTGGCTGCAACCTACCGGAATTCCATCTTTGACTACCTTTCCACGCTGGCAGCCCTCTTTGGGGCTTCCATTCCATCGTTCTGGTTTGGTCTGATGCTGATGCTGGTGTTTGCCATCATCCTGGCTGTGTTGCCCGTCTCCGGAAGGGGAGGGCCGATTGTGGGGACCTTCGTGGGTGTCTTCGGGGGAAATCCGGCCCCCTTCATTCTGGCGCTCAGGCATCTGATTCTCCCTGCAATCACCCTGGGACTTCCCTCGGTGGCTCTCATAACCCGTCTCACCAGGTCGGGCATGCTGGAGGTCCTGGGAGAGGACTACATCAGGGTGGCCCGTTCCAAGGGCCTGTCCGAGCGCACTGTCATCTTCCACCATGCACTGCGCAATGCCATGATACCGGTGACGACCATGATCGGCCTGCAGTTCGGATACCTGCTCGGCGGGGCGGTCATAACCGAATCGGTGTTTGCCTGGCCCGGGGTGGGCAGGCTGGTCGTCATGGCCATCCAGCAGAGGGATTACCCCCTGGTACAGGGGAATGTGATGCTCATGGCCCTGATCTTCGTGACCATCAACCTGCTGGTGGACCTATTCTACAGCATACTGGATCCGCGCGTACGATACGATTGAGGGTGATGTGAGTCGTGAATCTGCCCAAGCTGTACAGAATACTGGTTGAACAGCACCCGAGGATACTCATCGGAGGATTCGTGCTCCTTGTGATCGTGCTGCTGGCCGTCATGGCTCCAGTCATCGCCCCTCACGATCCGACGACCCAGGATCTGAAGCTCATATACGCGTCGCGCGCCCCGGGATATCCGTTGGGAACGGACGACCTGGGCCGCTGCATATACAGCCGGCTGCTGTATGGGGCCCACATCTCCCTGATGGTGGGCATCATCTCGGTGGGCATCGGTGGCGTGATCGGCTCCGCCCTGGGACTCGTGGCGGGTCTCTGGGGAGGCATGGTCAACACCTTCATCATGCGGCTGATGGACACCATGCTGGCGATTCCGGGAATCCTGTTGGCCATCGCCATTGTCGGTGCCCTGGGGCCGGGCATGGTCAACGTGATGATCGCCGTGGGCATCTCCACCATCCCCAAGTATGCCCGCCTGGTGCGCGGCCAGGTGGTCAGTGTCAAGGAGAGGGAATTCGTGGAGGGAGCGCGGGCCGTCGGGGTTCCCATGTATCTCATTGCCCTGCGCCACATCCTGCCCAACATAGTGGCACCCATCCTGGTGGTGACCACCATGGGCATGGGTTCTGCGATCCTTTCGGCTGCCGGCCTGAGCTTTCTGGGACTGGGAGCCCAGCCTCCCAGTGCCGAGTGGGGAGCCATGTTGAGCCGCGGGCGCAGCCTTCTGCGCATCGCTCCTCACGTTGCCACCTACCCGGGACTGGCCATATTCGCCGCCGTCATCGGCTTCAACCTGTTGGGTGACGGCATACGCGATTATCTGGACCCGAGACTGAAGGTGTGAGGCGGGGACAGGGGACAAGGCCGCCTGCTCTGAGGATCTGGTCGACTGTTCATTCCCACGTGGCCCGAATGTGAAACCCGGATTGCCGGCCGGCCCGCGGCCGCGGTTGTGCTCTGGAAGGCCTTCCTGACATCACCGTCGGCGAGGCGGCCATCCCGCCCATGCCACCTTCAGTCGCGAGAGATCTCAAGTGTCTCCAGGGTGGCGCTGAGCTGCTCCCGCGGGGCGAAGTCCAGCACGAACTCCCACATGCCCCGCTCCCTGAGCTGCTGAACCACTGTCTCCGCCAATTCCCGGTAGAGATCGTCCCGTCCGACCTTGTCCTGGGGCTGGGCGAGAAGCCGGTTGCCGAAGGGGAGCAGGGTCTCGCTCAGGGCGTCAACCGCCCGGCTGAGCTCGAGCATGGTCTCGGGTTCAGTGTGCAGTTGGGCTTCCTTCATCGCATTGTACAGTGTTCTGCTCAGGACAGAGAGGAGGTTTCCCTCCGGATCCCGGGGCATATCCTTTGCCGCCAGACGGACGAATTCGTCGAACTCGGCCAGGGCCTGGTCGGCCAGTATGAGGTGAATGGTGCAATCATCGGGCTTTTGCAGCTCGGCCGCGTCGGCCAGGTGTCGCTGGGCGGGGGAAAGACTGGTAGCTGCCGCCACGAGAGACCACCCTGCCATCTGATTGATGACCCGGTCCGCAGAACCCAGTGACCGACTGAGACGGATGTTGATCGCTACGCTGGCAATGAGCAGGATTGACAGTGTCACCACAGCTGGTGCGGCGAGGTGCTTCAGTCTCTGCACACAGATCCCTCCCCGGGGCTGTCCGTCCATTTTGCGGCGGGCCGGCACAGTCGCGGGCACGCCGGAACCATTTATTTGACGCGGCTCCGTGGACAAATGTTCCAGCGATTCTGACCGGACAGGCAGATTGACTCCGCCGGCGACCTGTCAGTGCGACTGGGACGGCCCGCCGCAAAATGGACGCACAGCCCCGGGGAGGGATCTGTG
>JAWOBW010000121.1:0-25613 GCA_046484105.1 Bacillota bacterium | reverse complement strand
CAAGGGAGACTACTTCGGTCCCCTGGCGGTGGTCTGCGCATACATGTCAGCGGCGCAGGCCCGGGAGGCGGCCGCGCGCGGGGTGACCGATTCCAAGGGCATAAGCGACGGCCGATGCCTGGCGCTGGCCGAGTACCTCCGGTCGGAGCTGGACGGTCAGTGGTCTCGGGTGGTCATCGGTCCCGACAGGTATAACCGGACCTACTCACAGATGAAGAGGCGGGGCGAGAATCTCAATGACCTGCTGGCCCGGGCACATGCCCGCTGCATCAGAGATCTCGCCGGCCGGACGGGGAGCGGCTCACTGACGGTGCTGGTGGACAGGTTTGCCCGCGAGGACCTGTTGCTTTCACATCTGGACAGCCCCCGGCACCTCGAGGTGCGGCAGGTTGAGAGAGGGGAGAGAGACCTGGCGGTGGCCGCTGCTTCAATTCTGGCGCGGGCCGAGTTCCTTCGCGCGCTGGAGGCGCTGTCGAAAACGGTGGGGGTCGTCCTGCCCAAGGGTGCGGGAGATGCGACAGTCGCGACGGCGGAGAGGATAGTTCGGATGCACGGTTGGCGATCCCTGTTTCGAGTGGCCAAGCTCCACTTCGCAAATACGGGGAAGATTGACCTGGGAGGGTCTGCTCATGGGAAGTAAACTGTGGCGACTGCTCAAGATTCTGCAGATAGTCTCAGGAGACAGGAGAATGAAGGCCAGTGAGATTGCCCGGGAGCTGGGAGTGTCGGTGCGAACCTTTCACCGGGATCGCCGGGTCCTCGAGGATGCCGGCCTGGCCCTGACCAGCGATGGCGACGGATACACCCTGGTGGACCGTCCCTTTCTGCCCGCGGTCCATCTGACCTGGAATGAGGGGCTGGCTCTTCTGTGCACGGTCGAGGGCATCCTGGAGACCGGAGTGATTCCCTACCGAGATTCGCTGGAGGATGCCCTCAGGAAGATCAGATCCGGCATACCTCCGATGGTGCGGCAGAGAATTGCGGAGGCGGCCGAGGAGATCAGTCTCAAGCAGGAGCCCATGGTGGACATGTCCGCGCATCACGACACGTTCGAGGTGCTGTGGCGGGCGATCCAGGAACATCGGCTGGCTCGGATCAGCTATCTGGGCAGGGGGCATCGGGAGCCGGTTGAGCGGAAGATAGAGCCGCTGGCCGTCATCCAGAGATGGCGGGCCTGGTATGCTGTGGCTCACTGCCGTCTGCGAAACGAGATGAGAACATTTCGCGTGGACCGGATTGCCGATATCTCTCTCAGCCGGGAGCGCTTCGTTCCCTCACGGGACTTCAATCTGAACACTTTTCTGCGGGACGCGTGGATGGTGGAGCGCGGCCAGGTCCATCTGGTGCGGATCAGATTCAGCGGAACGGCGGCGCGGCTGGTGCGGGAACTGACCTGGCATCCCACCCAGCAGGTGGAGGAGGACACCGAGGGGAGTCTGATCGTCTCCTTCAGAACTGGCGGCCTGGGCGAGATTGCCGACTGGGTCATGGGGTATGTGGACGAGGCGGACGTCCTGGAGCCCGAGGAACTGCGGGAGGAGATTCGCGGGCGCGCCCGGGCGATCGCAGCTGTCTACGAGTGAGGACTGCCTGCTCGGGGGATTTCGTCTTCCTCCCTTAGGTGAAGGAGGCGGACATTCCCCGGGTGATCGCCACGGGGCGCGGCGGCGTCAGGCCTCTGTCGGATGGTCTTGCTCACTACCTGACTCAGGCCAGCGTCTTTTTGATGTTCTCGAACGTCTTCTGCAGCATGTCGCGTCGCCGTGGAGGCATCTCGTACTTTTCAGCGGTGATGTCAACTGCCTCGGATAGGTCTTGGCCGCGGGCAAGAGTTGACCTTGCGAATCCCAGGAAGTCCTCCAGCCATTCGCGCTGCTCTGACACCAGGTCGGGACCGCCGGGTTTGCCGTGACCGGGTATGACGTGCTCAGCGTTCAGGCTTTCGAGATAACGCAGTCCCTCGATCCATTCCTCGAGGTCGGCATCTGCCATGAAGGGAAGGCGGCCGGCAAAGACCAGGTCGCTGGTGTAGACGGTCGCTCTCTGTGGAATGTGTACGATCACCGTTCCCGGAGCGTGTCCGTCCAGCTGATGCAGGTGGACGGACTTCTCGTCGAAATGAAGGTTCATGCGGCCGGTGAAGGTGACCTCCGGGAGGGGAAGATGGATCTGGTTGTCAGTCATCTCCTGCCACCATTCCTCCAGGTTTCTTTTCATGAGTGCACGGGTGGTTTCCGTGGCCACTATGGGCGCCGAAAACGCGGCATTGCCGAAAACATGATCTGGATGAAAATGGGTATTGACCACCATGCGGATCGGCTTTGCCGTTCGGGCCCTGACGTGGGCGAAGAGCAATTCTCCGTCACTGGGCTGTCTCATTGTGTCCACCACGATGGTGCCGTGACTGGTGGTTATGAAGACGGCGTTCACAGTTTCCTGAGAATCACTGACCATGTGGATATCTTTCGTTATCTGCAAGTCATCAGCTCCTCTCCGAATCTTCATCACTGATGACATTCGGCGTCACGGGTGGAGAAACCTTCACGAAGGGAGAGTTCAATTTCCAGCATAACTGCTCCGGTCTGCGACCACGATATCTGATGGAGGAGGTGAGCTACTTGACCACCGGTACAAAGCTTCACCAGACGATCAGCCAGCTGAAATCGTGCGCTGGCAACTTGCAGGGTTTTGCCCTTGACACGGACGACCCGCAGGCCAAGCAGATGTTCACCAGCGCCTCACAGCAGCTGGACCAGATCGTTCAACAGGTGAGTGCCCGCACCAACTACGTGGAACAGCAGGAACCCGCGTACAAGATGGGGCAGATGGCCCAGCAGGCTGCTCGGCAACAGCAGCAGCAGAGACAGCAGGAGGCCAGACCCCGGGATCGGCGATGACCGGGTTCGGGGACCGGAGTTGAGTTAGCTTGCCGAGAGGGCCGGGGATCCCCGGCCCTCTCGATGATGACTGCTCGCACTGACTGTCAGGTGCCCTGCCAGTGGATCTGTACGTCAGCCTCTTCCTGCAAGCGGGAAATGATCTCCTCTCTGGCCGGGGCATTGGCGTCCTGGTATGCCTGCTCGACCTGATCCCTGACCTCTTCGAAGACTGCCTCCCTGGCCTCGCGACGATCGGTCACCTTGATGATGTGATAACCGGCCTCGGTCTGTACCGGCCCGGTTATGTCGCCGACCTCCATCTCGAAGGCGGCCTCCTCAAAGGCCGGATACATGGCTCCCCTGGCGAAGAAGCCCAGGTCGCCGTCGTCCTCGGCAGAGGCGGTATCCAGTGAGTGTGTCTGGGCGAGGGCTCCAAAATCCTCTCCATCCTTCAGCAGCTTGTCCAGGATTTCCTGCACCTGTCCCTCTTGGGCCACCAGTATGTGAGAGGCGCGGACTTCCTCCGGTGTTGCGAAGTCCGCGCGGTTCTCCTCGAAGTACTCCTGCAGGTCGGCCTCGGTGAACTCAATCTCCGAAAAGCGAATCTTGTCGAGAGAGGTCGTGATCAGCAGGTTATACCTCAGACCCTCTTCACTGAGACCGTACTGGCTCAGCAGCTGCTGAAAGCCGGCGTCTCCAAACTGGGTCTTCATGAGGTTGATCTCATCCTCTATCGCCTTGTCACTCGGCATCACTTCGCGTCTCTCCGCCTCGCTGAGTATGAGCCGATACATTACGAGTGTTTCCAGGGCCTCACTGCCGTAGACCTCTTCGAGATGACTGTGGAACTGGTCGCGGGTGATTTCCTCGCCGTTGACCACGGCCACGACCTCTCCCGCCCCTGGCTGTATATAGGAGAGAAGGGCGACCGCCACGAGGGCGACGACAATCCCCACTGCCACTGTCCATTTCACCCACGTCTTCTTCAGCATATTATCATCTCCATCGGAGCCTTGATCTGTACTAGTATTGAACTCATATCTGTCTTGCAGCGCATACAAACAGTCTACAACTCCCCGACTGGGGGGGGCAAGTGAAAGTGGAAGTTTCCAGCGCAGTCCGGATTGAGCTGCGGCTGATTCGTCCTGTCCTTTCGGATATCGGCGGGAAGGGCAGGCGGCTGGCACAGGACAGTGGAGCGAATTGCGGCCAACGTGAAGGCTTTCACCTGCGAAAGGAGAAAGATGAGGATAGATCCTGATGGTAATGGGGGGAGCCGGTACCGTGTTATTCAATGTCGACGTGCTCTTTCTCTGGCTGGGTGCGATCATCTTCGTGGGCGCAATGAGTATAGGCCTGGTTCGCGGTGCCCTGAGCCAGACCTTCGCCGCCAGCTTGCTGGGCATCATGATCCTGACGGTGGGGACCGTGGGTCCAGAGAAGAAGGATGAGCTTTCGAAGGGGGAATCCGTCAGGATGCACCAGCAGTGCCTGGTGGCCGGCCACTACTCCTTTCTTCTTGCCGTCGTCGTCGGGGGAATGTGGCTGATGTACACTGTCTGGAATGAGGGACAGGCCGTGCCGATCGCCGTCTATCTCGCCGTGATACAGATTCCCTATCTTGCCATTCGCGTGATGCTGCGAAAATCTGCGGCGGGCCGGAAGAGCCAGGGAAAGAAGAGGTAACTGGCAGGAATTGGCAGGCCGGGCCGCCAATACATAGGTATGCCTCCATTTAGCCTGTCTGCGACTGAGTTGAGAATACTTGCCCTTCTCACGGGAATCATGGCGCTGGCCCTCGGTTGGCGTCTTCTGGCCAACAGTCCTGCCCTGCACTTTGCCCTCATCGGCCCTCCTCCTCACCCGGTATCCGTCGTGCCCGACGACGAGGGATGGAATCGGGCGGGGGAGCCCTCCCCGTCGATGAACCAGCCCTGGGATGAGGAGGAGGAGGTATTCGTCGTTGACCCGGACGGCATATGGGTGCAGATTGTCGGATGTGTTCAGCAGCCCGGTGTCTACCGGGTGGCACCCGGGACCCGTCTCTTCATGCTGTTGGCCCACGCGGGGGGAATCACGACTGATGGGTCCGCCGACGGGTTTAACCTGACGGCGGAGGTCAGTGACGGGCAGATGGTGGTGATCCCGGGTGCGGAGACGGCCGGAGAGATCGTCGATGACAGGATCAACATAAACACCGCTTCGTCCGAGGAGCTACAGCAATTGCCGGGAATTGGCCCGGTCCTGGCGGGGAGGATCATAGATCATCGGGGGCGTTGGGGAATCTTCAGCTCGGTTGAGGAGCTGCTCGACGTTTCCGGAATAGGTCCCTCCTCCCTCGAGAATCTCAGGGACCGGGTCAGGGTGCGCTGATCACAGCCCCCCGTGCAGGATTCCCATGCCCACCGTGGCCAGTGCCACCGCGATCACCACCGGCAGGCAGAGCCGGGCCACTTCTCCGAAGGACACCCCGAAATAGCGGTTGCTCAGTATTTGGCAGAGGTGCAGCGGTGAGATCAGGTAGGCGAGCAGGGCGAAGGAATAGGCCAGGGTTACCTGGACCAGGACTCCCTTTCCCATGCTCAGGGCGATGGGTGTCACGACGGGGACGACCACTGCCACCGTGCTGGTGTGTGAGGCGGAGACGAAGCCCATGACGCCCGCCAGGGCGGCGGTGATGAAGGACAGGGGCAGCCCTGCTCCCACCATGGTCGTCATCAGGTCGTTGAAAGCCCCCGTCTCGCCCACGCTGGCCCTGAAGATCATTATGCCGGCCATTGCCGCGGCGATGGGGTAGTCCACGTCGCGGATGATCTGCAGGGGGAGCGATGACGGGACCAGGCCTTCCGGTCTCCTGACGCAGGTGAGCAGGATGACCGCCAGGGCCATGGCGACGCACAGCGAGAGGGCCAGGTGGAGGCCGAAGCCCAGATGAAGGACCAGGCTGATGATGATGGGAGACGAGTGAAACAGGAAGCTGCGGACGGCGGCACCTGGAGTTGCGGTCTCGCCGGGGGCGCCTTGCCTCCCGCAGGCGGGCGGAGTCGGGTTCTCTTTGCGCGCGAGGACGAAGTAGTATCCGGAAAGAAGCATGACTGCGGCCAGGGGCCACTGGGTCCAGATCAGCCGCTGAATGCTGGTGTCGGCGAGACGGGCGGCCAGGATCAGCGTGGGCATGAAGGGAAAGACGAAATGCCAGCTGTGGCGGAATATCAGGTTGACGGCGGAACGCGCGGCCCTCGACAGGTTCAGGCCCTCGCCGATGTGATCGACGATGGGGGCCGATACGATGGCGCCGCCGACCATCGGCATGGACCCTATGAGACCGGGCACGATCATCAGCGTGAGCTGGTCATTTCTCAGCATGGTGCCGAGAGCTGTCACCATTTCGTCGAAGAACCCGTGTCGGTTCATGAGGGCGGCCAGTGCAGTGACCAGGGCCACGATCAGAACCAGATCCACCGTGTCCCTGTCCACCACTGCCGACCAGAACAGCTCCAGTGTGAAGGCGAGTTTCTTCCCGGAAGACAGAAGAACGATCAGCGATGCACAGACCATTGCCAGAGCGAGGGGCGCCTTCTTCTTGATCATGACCATGATCACCGCGAAGGCCGCCATTATTCCGGCAAATTCCGCCATTACCGAGCCACTCCATTCGATTGCAGCGTCGTCTCGACCTCAGTCCAGCCACCAGTGCACGGTGAGTATGGCTCCGAGCCAGCTCATGCCCAGAGCCAGCAGCGCCGCCTGGCCCATGGTGAAGATGAATGTGATGGCGGCGAAGCTCGCTATCCAGAGAGGTTGATGCGGCAGTGTCCAGCTGATCTCCCAGCCGCACCAGTACAGGTAACCTCCGGCAAACAGCATCAGTGCTATCATGCTGGTCGTCAGGGTGTGAAGAGTGCCCCCTATCAGCTGCGGCCAGGTGTAGTTGCCGTGACGGGCGATCAACAGGCCGGACATCATGCCCAGGGCGATGGTGACGAGAAAACCCTGCGCGCGCAATCCGCGGAACCACAGGGCGAAGTTGGCCGCCGTCTTGATATCAGTCAGGGAGAAGCGGGCGCCCATGAAATACATGATCCCGAAACCGGTTGCGACCATCAGTGGGAGGCCGAAGAGCATCGTCCGCCGGTGCTCACTCCGCCACACGATAGCCGTCCACACCAGACCGATTGCGATCGAGATGAGAAGCAGCGGAAGTCGGGCTCTTCTCTCCCTGGCCAGCTGCGATGCCACGGCCGCCTCGCGGGCGGCCCGGTAGGCCGCCGCCACCTCCTCCGGACCGGACACCTCCGATTCGTCCGGGTGCGGCAGATGCATGTCGGAATCCAGGATGGTCAAGAACTGCTGATAGAACGGCAGCTGTGCCGTGAGAGCCGCAGTCATCACCTCGGATTTCTGGTCCGTATCCATTTCCAGGGCATCGGTGACCGGAAGCCCCGTGCTGTGGGCGGGAAAGCCGCATCCCATCAGGACGGCGAGGGTGGGCGCCACTGCGGTGGCCTCGGCGGTCGCGGTCGTGCTCGGGGCGATGCCGCGCCCCGCGGCCACCGCCGGCACCTCGATCACCTCCGGCTCGCCGCCGCCGAAGGCTCCCCTGTTTGTTGTGCCGTGGGAGCTGACCACCAGTATCGAGTCGCGTGACAGGTCGAGTGCCTGCAGCAGCTGGTCCAGCATCTCGTCGTACTGGAGTACTCGCTCCATGTAGGGGCTGTGCCGGTTCTCTCCGACAGACGCTCCGGAGGTGAGGGCGACCTGGTTGAGCGTGGTCAGGTTCAGTACGAACAGTCCCCGCTCGGCGGAGGCCAAATGCTCCAGGATGAATTCCAGGGAGTCGCGATCGGGATCCGGCCCCGGGTCCTCTGTCGGCGGCAGGAACTGATAGCGAGCGCGGTCAACGGAGGTGCCGAAGAGGATCTCCCAGTCGCGGTGTCCGGCGAAGACCGGGGTGCAGCCGGATCTTCTCGCCGCGGAGAACAGATCATCCACCGGCATGGGGCGGGTGTGCAGTCCGGTGGCGGTGCCGTGTATGTCCGGATCGGTTCCCGTCACCAGTGTTGCCCACGCGGGGAGGTTCTGTGAGGGCACCGCCCCCGTGAGGTTCCACGTGCTTCCCTCTCTCTGGAGGTGCTGCCAGGACTTCATGGAAGCGGCGGCCTCGTCCGTGAGGGAGTCAATGACGACCAGTACCACTCTGGAGGATGGACCGGAGGCTATATCCCGGGTCGGCAGATCGAAGGCGTATGGGGTCTCGTAGCCGACGAACTGCTCCCAACTCAGCCTGACCAGCCGGCTGGAGGCGTATGATATGCCACTGACGATGAGGAAGAGCAGAACTGCGACCGCCCACTGGCGGAGCTGTCTCTTTGTCATCCGAATCGGCGTGCCGTCCGAAAGGGCCGCCGTCTCACCTCCCTGTTGATGTCAACTGAACGGGGTAATCACCGAGGTGAATGGGATCCGTTTAACAAAGCATTCGGTGCCGGGGGTGCGAGATCCTGCTCCGGGGCCAAGTCTGGCAGGAACTGATGGCAGGTGGGAAGAATTGATATCGGTGAGCTGATCAGAAGTCTGAGGAGGAGGAGGTGCCCCGCTGTCAATGCGGGGGTGTGTGAATGGCGAATGACTCGGAAAGGGAACGTTCTCTCTTAGCCAGGGTGCTGCGAATACGGTTCAGGGCCGCCGATTCCCCGTGGAAGGTTCTGGCGGTGGAAACGGACAGTGGTAGGGCCACTGTGGTCGGAGAATTCGAGCAGATAGAAGAGGGGTTGGAGTACGATTTTCGCGGCAGGTGGGATGTGCATCCCCAGTACGGAGAGCAGTTCAGGGCGGATGCTCATTATCCCCGGCCGCCCAGAACACTGCGCGGAATGATCGCCTACCTGTCCAGCGGCCTGATCGCCGGGATAGGTCCCAAGATGGCCAAGAGGATTGTGGATCGCTTCGGCGATAAGACCTTCGACGTGATTTCTACTGAACCCGAGCGGCTGCTCGAGGTGCCGGGAATAGCCGAAGTCAAGAAGGAACAGCTGGTGCGATCCTTCAACGAGCACAGGAACCTGCAGGAAGTGGTGACGCACCTGACCGGACTCGGCCTCAGCGCGAACATGGCGGTACGCCTGTATCGGGAATACCGCGACGACACCATCAACGTCATCACCAACAACCCCTACCGGCTCACCCGCGACATATTCGGCATCGGATTCCGCCGCGCAGACGAGATCGCGCGGGCCAGCGGGGTCGATCCTTGCTCCCCTCAGAGGCTGCGGGCCGCTGTCACCTACGTCCTTCAGGGGGCGGCTGAACGGGCAGGCCACACGTTTCTGCCCGGGAAGCAGCTGTGTGGCGAAACCTACCGGCTGTTGGAGGATATCGCGGTGCGCGGCGACGGGACGGAGGCGGAGCACCCCTCTCTGGAGGACATCGAGACCGCCGTGGATGACGCCGAGAGGGACGGGATCATCCGGGTGGAGGATGAGGCAGCGTACCTGCTCAAGTACCACCGGTGTGAGAGCGAGGTGGCCCGCCGTCTGCGACAGGTGCACGGGCAGGGAATAATGGCCGCCCCCGAGCCCCAAGCAATGGACCAGATTCTGAATCGGGTGCAGAGGAAGCTGGGCATGGAGTACGCTCCAGAGCAGGAAGAGGCCGTGCGCCAGGCCTTCCGCGCCGGGGTGATGGTCATCACCGGCGGGCCGGGTACGGGCAAGACCACCATTGTTCGCGGCATAATGGAGGTGGCGGAATTGCTGGGGGGAGGACTCAGAGTCCTGTTGGCGGCGCCCACTGGAAGGGCCGCCAGGAAGCTGGGAGAGGTGACCGGCCATCAGGCCCACACCCTGCACCGGCTTCTCGGATACTCCTTTGTGGAGGGCCGGCCGGTCTTTCGCCACGACGCGGAGGATCCCCTCGAAGGCGACGTCCTGATCGTCGACGAAAGCTCCATGGTGGACATCGAACTGGCTCACCACCTGATGGAGGCGGTGGGACCGACAATGCGCCTTATCCTGGTAGGCGACGCAGACCAGCTTCCCTCCGTCGGTCCCGGCAACTTCCTGCGGGATCTGGTCAGATCGGAGCTGCTCCCCGTGGTTCGTCTGGAGAAGATCTTCCGCCAGGAAGAGGTGTCGGACATCGTTCTGAACGCACACCGGATAAACAGCGGCCAGGAGCCGGTGTTTGCCGGCGGCGGCGACAGCTACTTCGTCTCCAGGGACACCCCGGAGGAGATCTGCGAGCACGTGGTGCAGCTGGTGGCGCGGCTTACGCGGGCCGGGCGGTATGGGATTGAAGACGTTCAGGTTCTCAGTCCCATGCACCGGGGGGCAGCCGGAGTTGCCAACCTCAACAACCAGATCCAGAGGGCGATGAACCCTCCGTCCCCCGGGAGGGGAGAGATAAGTAGGGGGGGCGTGACCTACCGCGAGGGTGACAAGGTCATGTGCCTGCGAAACAACTACGAGAAGGGGCAATCGGGGATATTCAATGGCAACCTCGGCGTCATTCGGGACGTGATCTCGCCCGACGACGGCCTGGTCGACGAACCGACCCTCGAGATCGATTTTGACGGCGAACTCGTCCCCTACGGCCAGAGTGAACTCAATGAGCTGGGTCTGGCCTACGCCACCACCGTGCACAAGGCCCAGGGCAGCGAGTTTCCCGTGGTCCTGGCCGTTCTGTCCACCAGCCAGTACGTGATGTTGCAGCGCAATCTCCTCTACACCGCAGTCACACGGGCGGAGAGGTTGCTGGTGTTGGTGGGGCAGTGGCGGGCCCTCCGCATTGCCATCCAGAACAACTCTGTGGACGAGAGGTATTCCCGGTTGGCCCTGAGGCTGTCGGGAGGTTGAGACGGGGGTTTGCTTCAGGGTGGGTTTGATAGAGTTCTGGGGTGCCCACAGGCAGGATCTGTACGACATCATGTGCGACAGCGTCGACCCGGAGGGGCTCATCCCGGCCAGGGTTCGATTCCTCTGCCCGTGGGATGGGCGACTAGTCATGGACGTGGGCTGCGGGAGGGGTGACCACGCCCTCCTCATGGCCCGCGACGCGGGCGCTGTTGTGGCCGCGGACGCCGACCCGAGAATGGTCGCCCGAACTGCGCGGAGGGTCGCGAGTGCCTACCTCCCCGTCTGCGTTCTTTGCGCGGATGCGGCGGACCTGCCCCTCGCGGATGAGTCCCTGGACGTCATCTACGCCTTCTGGGCCTATTTCTTCGGTCCCGGGGCGGAGCCGGGGCTGCGCGAGTGTGAGCGGGTCCTCAGGCCGGGCGGGGCGCTGTGTGTGGTGCAGAACCGCGGGGACCAATTGGTGCAGATCACCTGGTGTTCAACCCACGTACCCTCCGGCGCGTGCTTGCGGTCGCATTCCTCGCGGATGAATACCAATCGTCGCGCGGGAGGCACGCCGAGCTTCTCGACGAAAGGGAAACAAAGTTGCTATACTCAGCTGGTACATGCGGCTACCTCCTGGGCAGGAATATGCAGCACCATTTTGGGAAGGGGTTGCATGTCTGCCACTTGCAGCCTGTGATCCTGCCAATTCAAACGGAGAAGAACCGTATGATGACGCGTTCCCTGGGGTGTACTGCGGCACGGTCAGGAGCGGTTTCTCATTGTCTCGGCCACCCAACCGGAGGCTCCCCGCCCAGTCTGGTTGCGGTGCGAAGAATCTCGGCTGGAGATTTCGAGGGATGATTCGATGAAAGAGAACTGATAGAGTCTGATTTGCCCGACCTGATGAAGAATTCACGAATAGAGAGCTGAGGATTCAGTCAGTTGGGGGGATGCTCACATGGCGGCAAGAGCAGGTGTGATACTGGTCATCGCAGTTGGACTGGTCTTCCTACCTGCTTCGGGTGCTGCAGCGCTGATCAATGCGGATGCCCTGGACGAGTTACTCAGGGACAGGGTCGACAGCTACTTGATCCCGGGGCTGTCCGTGGCCATTGCCCACGAAGGGGAAATCATCTACAGTCAGGCATTCGGTGAGGGTGTTGACCGTGAAACACGCTTCTATATTGGTTCGGTGACCAAGTCCTTTACCGCTCTAGCCATCATGCAGCTGGTGGAACAGGACATGGTCGACTTGGACGAGGCGGTTTCTGTCCATATTCCCGAGTTCACTCTCTCCGACCAGATTACTGTCCGTCACCTCCTCTATCACATGAGTGGCATGACAGAATATGACTACATGCCGTCGCTTCGCGCCGAGAGCGGTTATGAGGAACTAATTCAGGACATGCAGGGCATGCGCATTCGCCATGAACCGGGGACCCGATTTTCCTATTTCAACCCAAATTACTCTCTGCTGGGCATGATTATCGAGAAGGTATCTGGCACTTCGTACAGCCAGTACCTGGAGACAAATATACTGGACCCACTCGGGTTGGACCATACCTCAGTGCGGGGAGAAGTCGATATCGTCGGGCACCTTTCCCTGTTTGGGTTTACGGTGAAACGACATGAACCTGTACTGAATTATCGGTTGCCGTCCGGTTATCTGACATCTACTGCGGAGGATCTGGCGCGATATATGGAGCTTCTGCGAGCGAGAGCGCCGGAGCTGGGCGTATCTCCTGAGGCAGTGGCACTCATGCAGTCTGGCGAGCCCTATGGAATGGGATGGATCGTGGGTGACCGTGTCGGACACCCCGATATTCATCATGCCGGGTCTTTGCCGGGTTTTCGAAGTGAGGCGATCATGCTGAGGGATGGGGGGTACAGCATTGCGATCCTCACTAACAAGAACCACGTATTGTACTCGTTCTATGCCTTCCCCAAGCTGGCAGAGACGATCGTCAGTGAATTGCTGGGTGAGGACTTACCGAGAGATACACCCCTGATAGCGATCATGCGAGGGCTGCTGGTGGCATTGTTGCTGATGATAGTGGTTGAGGTATTGCGGTTGAGAAGTGTGGTAATATGCCCCCACCCTCGATCAATGCGGCGTCGTCTCCTCGTTATGAACCTGGCCGTCCTTCTGACAGTCTTTCAGTTTGTACCCATGGCAGTGAAGTACCTGTCAAGACGTGGATTTGCCTGGCGGATGGCACTGCTGCAGGCACCCGACTTGATGATCATGTTATTTGCCATCGTTGTATTCAACACCGCCAAAGCTATGGTTCACATTTCGCATTTGGTGAGAAGCAGGGAGGAGGATGAGGTTGTTCTGCTTGACTCCCTCGAGACACATTCACGCGTCGATTCGTAGAGAGTCGCCCGATTGCCCACCTGTGCGCCGAGTGCCTGGTGCGGCCCGTTGAATGCAGTACTTCCAGTACTCAGTTGGAACCTCGCGCCTTTGACCCGGATTCGGGTCGCATTTCAGGCCCTGCTGATGGCGTTTGACCATGTCGGCCGTTGCGGACGGTGATTGAGCCCCCTCGTGTGTTTGTAACTGCACGCTTTCACTCCTGGCAGCTTCCGAAACCCGTTGCAGACGAACTGGGGATCGCCGTCCCTGACCAGGATGATTCGCCCTGGCAGCTCACCTCTGCGCTGTGTCTCAGGCCGAGCCGGCGCTGAGGCTGAGATGCGACGGAAAGGAGGCTCAAGTCGGAAGACGGGGGCTGCCATTGAGGTTCAGGAGAGCTCTGGAGGATGCTTTCGCAAATGCGCAGCTTGCCTTTCACCCAGGACTTGGGATAATGTGAGATCAAACCAGGCCCGGCGGGAATCACACCCTTGCAGCGACCCATGCTATACGGAGCAGCAGCTTTCACCGGCGGCATAGTGCTGGCCGCCAGCCATTCGCTCGATCGCGCTTACATCTTGGCCGCCGTTGGCCTCGCCGGGTTGCTGGTCCCCGTGGTGGCTTTCGTCCTGACCATGTCGGGCGGGGGGGCGCACCGCAGCCGTCGACTGTCAGCTGCCGTCCTCCTGCTGGGGCTCTTCTGTCTGGGATCGCTTCGGTGGGCAGGGCATGCGGTCGCGGTGCGAGTTCTGCCGCTTGATGAGGGAGAGGGTAGGCCAGCGGAGCTGGTCCTGTCGGCCCTGACCCCACCGGTTCCGTCGGCCGGGGGCATGCGGTGGGAGGCGAGGGTGGAGCATATCCATCCCGGGGGGCTGGAGGTGCTGCGGGGACGGGAGATTCTGGTCTACTCCAGGGATCCCGTCGAGCCTGGCCGGGTCTACCGGGCCGAAGGGGAGATCTCACTGCCCGGGTCTGCCCGCAACCCGGCGAACTTCGACTACAGAAGGCACCTGCTGTCCCGGGGGATCGGATACTGCGTCGAGGTCAGTAGGATGGACAAGGTGGCCTCCCGATCCGGCCTCCTCCCCTCCCTGGGAGGCGCACTGCGGCGCCGCATTCTGGAGGGGACGGAAGAAGTCGGTGAGGACGCGCGGGGGCTGATCCTGGCCCTCCTTCTGGGCCACAGGGATCAGCTGCCCGATGACCTGGTTGACAGCTTCCGCTCCGCCGGTCTGGGTCACCTGCTGGCCATATCGGGGCTGCACGTGATGACCTTCGGCCTGATCCTGCTCCGTCTGTTGCGCCTGGTGCTTCCGAGACGACCGGCTCTCTTCTGCGGGGTGGGGGCGGTGTTCTCCTATTCGGCGCTGGTCGGAGGTGGCCCCTCCGTCAGCAGGGCCGCCCTTCTCTTCGCCGCCCGGACCCTGGCACCCGAGGTGGCGAGGCCCTACGACCCGTTGAATGTACTGGCCGCCTCCGCCCTGCTGCTGACCATTCATAGGCCTGGTCTTGTCTTTGACGCCGGTTTTCAAATGTCCTTCTGCGCCTGCTGGGCGCTGATCGTGGTCAGACCGGTCCTCGAGAGAATCTGCGGTAGCTTCCTGGCCGCTGCCATTGCCGTCTATGGCACCACCCTGCCGCTGACACTTTATCACTTCCAGATGTCTTCTCCAGTCGCCCTGGTCGCCAATCCCCTGCTGATTCCGGTCTTCGTGCCGGTCCTTGCCTGCGCCTGGGTGGCCGGGGTCGCGGCCATCGGGGCTGTGTTCACCCCCCTGCTGGCGTTCGCGGCAGTGCCGGTGGAGCTCTTTGCCGGGGTCGTCCGCCAGCTGGGGACGCTGCCCGGGGGGGCCGAGACGGGAATCAGTCTCCCGCTCGCACTCTTCATTTACCTGACCCTCATCTGCATTTTCCCGGCTGTGCGTCGGACGCCGATCATTGCATCGGCCGGGCCTCTGGTGCCCCGCGGGATGAGAGCGGCCAGACTGCTGTCTCTGGTCGTGACCTGGGCCGTCACTTTGGCCCTCATCGTGACACTGCCCGCGGCCGGTGCGGGGCTGCTTCGAGTCGCCGTGTTTGACGTCGGACAGGGCGACTGCATTCTCTTCGAGGTTCCCGGAGGGGGTGTCTTCATGATCGACACCGGCCCGGCGGGGTGGCGGGCACCTTCTCCCCTGGAGAGCCGGATCCTGCCCTACCTGAACAGCCGGGGAATCGGGCGGATCGATCATCTGTTGCTCACCCACGGGCACCTGGATCACACCGGTGGAACCGACGCCTTGATCCGCGAGGTCGGGGTGGACGAGGTCTGGGTGGGACCCATGTGCGAGGGGGGCGGGGGCCTGGACTGCGACGAGGGCCTGCGAGACAGTCTCGAGGGTGTGCAAACCCGGGTGAGACGGGTGACGGCGGGCGACGGGGTGGAGGTGGGAGGGGTCGAATTCACAGTGCTGTGGCCCCCGGCGGATGCGCCCGCTTACCTGGATCTGAACGAGATCAGCGCCGCGATGATGGTCAGATACGGCGACTGGTCAATGCTGAACATGGCCGATGTGGAGTCTGCCGGCGAGAGGGGGATGGTGGCCCGGTACGGCCGTCAGCTGGGCGCCACCGTCCTGAAAGCGGGGCACCACGGCAGTGGGGCGGCCAGCGGCGCGACCCTGTTGCAGTGCGTGCGACCGGAACTGGCGGTGATATCCGTCGGCAGCAACTCTTACGGTCATCCGGCTGCTGCGACGCTTGAACGACTGGAAGGGGCGGGAGCCCGGGCAATTGTCACCCGGGATGCGGGGGCGGTGATCATGGAGACTGACGGGAAAGTGTGGCGGGTCTGGGTCATGGCGCCTGACGAAATGCCGCCGGCGAGAAGGAACCCGACGGCTGTCTGGGGAAATTCTGTGGATGTGGTGTGTTTCTGAGTACGGCGGAGGTCGCGAGGACAGCGAGTTGAGCGGGAGGGAGATCCATGGCCATAGTCGCAGTGAGCATCAGCCCGACGGGTGAAGGAGTCAGTGTGAGCAGGTACGTGGCTGGCGGGCTGGCAGTGCTTGACCGGAGTGGGCTCAAGTACGAGATCGGATCCATGTTCACCACCATTGAGGGTGACCTGGACGAGATCCTGGACGTAGTGCGGAAGATGCAGGAGTCCGTGTTCGAACAGGGGGCGGAGCGGGTCGGTACGGTCATGAAGATCGACGACAGGCGGGACAGGGTGCAGAGCATGAGTGACAAACTGCAGTCCGTGAGGGCCAAGATGGCGGGAGCAGAAGCCGACTTACCCGGCGATGGGATCCGCGATACAATGAACGAGTGAACCTCATCATCCCGGGTCGAGCTACAGCGCCCGCCGACGGCGTCACATGTCGGTTGAACGCTGGCCGGGGAGACACGGTGCCTCGCTCCGGGGAGTTGAGTGGATGCAACGGAAGGGGGGATGCGGCATTCGGTGGAGCGAATGCCGACGCCATGACAAACCAGCTGGACGTGAGGTTCGACGTCTACTACACTTACGATGAGCTGACTGGGCATCTGAAGAGGATGTGCGATCTGTATCCCCGCCTCGCGGCGATGGAGTCTATCGGGAAGTCCTACCAGGGGCGGGACGTCTGGGTTCTGACGCTCACCGACACCGACGCCGGGGCGGCCGAGGACAAGCCGGCCTACTACATCGACGCGAATCATCATGCCGGTGAAGTGACGGGTTCGATGACCGCCCTGTACACCGCGGTCTACCTGCTGGAGAATTTCGGGACCGACTCGCGCGTGACCGATCTTCTGCGTCGCTTCACCTTCTACATAGTCCCCAGGGTGAGTCCCGACGGATCGGAGCGGTATCTGACGTCGCCTGACATGCTGCGTTCGACATTGAGGCCCTGGCCCGCACGGGGTGAGGAGGAGAGGGGACTCAGCCCCTGCGATATGGATGATGACGGACTCATCCTGCAGATGAGGGTCCCGTCGGAGGAGGGGGCATGGAAGATCTCGGCATCTGACCCCCGCCTCATGGTCCTGCGAGGGCCAGACGATGACGAGGGATCCTTCTACGATCTGTATCCCGAGGGGAGGCTGCGCGAATACGACGGGGTATCGGTGACGCAGGCCCCGCCCCGGTGGGGTCTGGACCTCAACCGGAACTACCCCATGGGCTGGCGGAACGAGACGGAACAGCGAGGTGCCGGTCCTCACGCCCTGTCGGAACCGGAGACCCACAACATCGCCAGGTTCTTTGACCGGCATCGCAACATCGCCGGGGTCACCTCCTATCACACCACCGGTGGAATCATCCTGCGGCCGCCCTGTGCCGGGCCGGACTCGGACATGGACATGTCCGATCTCCGCATCCTGCAGCAGCTGGGGGACAGGGGAGAGCAGCTGACCGGATACCCGTGTCAGTCGGTGTACGACGCCATGACTCTGGACAAGAAGCGGCCGAGCCGGGGGAGCTTCATCGACTTCGCCTACGAACTGCACGGACTCATAGCCTTTGCCCCCGAACTGTGGAACCTGTACGATCGGGCCGGCATTCCCCGTCGCTGTCCCGAGGAGAGATACATGCTCAGTCCCGAGGAGCGGGAGAGAGATGACCTCGCCGTGTTGCGCTGGATCGATGACAACAGCCCGGGCAGCTTCCACACCTGGCGAGAGTTTGAACATCCGCAGCTGGGCGCGGTCCAGATCGGAGGAATCGACAGCAAGTTCGTTTTGCAGAATCCTCCCGTCCAGTTCCTGGAGGAGGAGTGTCACAAAAGCGCCATGGCCAGTCTGGTCAACGCGGCCGCCCTTCCGCGACTGCGGGTTACTGAATCTTCCGTCGACGCCGTGGGTGACGGTCTGTACCGTCTGACCGCGGTGATAGAGAATGCCGGATGGCTGCCCACGCACATCACTTCCAAGGGTCGGGGCGGCTGGATGGTTCCTCCCCGCTTCCACCTGCGACTGCCCGAGGAGGCGTCACTGTTGATCGGTGAGGAGAGGGGAGAGGTCGGACACCTGGACGGCAGGAGCCGGGCCATGGACCGGGGAATCCCGGAACGGACTCGCAAGCTCCAGTGGCTCATCCGCAGCGGGCCCGGGACGGGTGGGGTCGAGCTCAGGATCTCAGGCGATCGCTGCGGGAGCGTCGATGTTACGTTCGAACTGTGCTGAAGATCGAGAGGGAGTAGGTCATTGAAGCGCGAAGCGAAATCAAGTGAGGATGCAGAGGGCAGGATTCTGCCCGTTTACCTGCTGGTAGGTGAGGAGTCCTATCTGCGTCGCCGGTTCGTCTCCCTGCTCAGGGAGCGCCTGGGCATCGAGAAGGATTCCCTCAACTTCAGCCGATTCCGGGGCAGGGAGGCCACGGCGGACGCGGTCCTGTCCGCATGCAACATGATGACGTTCGACCGCAGGAGGCGGCTGGTCGTCGCCGTCGAGCCTCCCGCGATGACGTCAGGGAGCGGGACGGGTGAGGAAGATCAGTGGATCAGCTACATACGGGATCCCTCCGACATCAGCTGTCTGTGCGTCGCAGTTGACACCATTGACAGGCGAAGGCGGCTCTACCGGGCCTTCAACGATGCCGATTCCGCCCGGGTTGTGCCGTGCGAGAAACCGCGGGGGCGGAAGCTGCACAGCTGGATTCGCGGGCGACTCTCCGCCGGCGGCAAGCAGGTCGCCCCGGACGCGGCGCGGATGCTGGCCGAGAGGGATGTCTCCCTCGATTATCTCGACACGGAGCTGCAGAAACTGGCCACCTACATCGGCGACCGGGAAGAAGTGACTGCTGACGATGTTGCCGCCGTGACCTCGGCAGTCCGCGAGCAGGACATTTTCGCCCTGGTGGATGCGATCGGAATAAAGGACCCTCGCAGGGCGGTGGATCAGCTGCAGGCCATGCTCTCCGGGGGAGCCGATCCCCTCATGCTGCTGGCCATGATAGCGCGGCAGGTCCGGCTGATATGGCATGTCAAGTACGAGCTGGGCCAGGGCAAGAGCGAGGGACAGGCGGCGTCCACGCTGGGGCAGCCGCCCTTTGTGGTGAAGAAGTGCGCTGAGCAGGGGAGGAACTTCTCCCCGGACCAGCTGGAGCGGGCCATGGAGCTGGTGCTCACTACAGATTTCGGCATCAAGCGGGGCAAGTGGCGACCGGAAATGGCGGTGCAGAGGTTGGTCACCGTTCTCTGCAACCCCAGGTTGAATCTGCTCAGACAGTGAGTGGAAGGTCACAGCGGCAGGTGTTCCGCCCGGCACCGGGAGAGTGCTCGTCTGTGGGTGATGTGTCTCAGGTCGTGACCTCGCGCTCCTGCAGGGCACGATACAGCTGAGACTTCTTCCGCGCCGCCTGGTTTCGGTGTATGACGCCCTTGCTCACCCCGCGGTCAATATTGCTGACGGCCTGGCGGAGCTGCAG
Organism: Bacillota bacterium; assembly: GCA_046484105.1. Taxonomy (GTDB): domain Bacteria; phylum Bacillota; class Sulfobacillia; order SLMV01; family SLMV01; genus PWUC01. Next base: position 6,149 of record JAWOBW010000121.1, on the reverse strand, counting down.
CTCGATTTCCTCCTCGTCTCCCCCTTTGAGGGTCTCCATGAATTTGCGGATTGAGCTTTTGATCCTGCTCTTGACCCGCTTGTTGCGCAGACGGCGTTCCTCTGAAGTTCTCACGCGTTTGACAGCAGACCTACTCTTCGGCAATGTGTTCACCTCCGGGCGAATTCTAACACAAATGGTCGGGGTGTTCAACGGCGATGCCGGGATATTGCGCGGCCCAGGGGCCGGCGGCTCCACGGCGATCCCGCCGTCGTCAGGGTCGCTTGGGGACCTTTCCGTCCCGCAGCAGGATGGCGATCACCCTGGCGAGATTGCGGGCACTGAGTAGAGCTTCCTCCAGGGTATTCTCGATGCCGCCCACCTCGAGAAGAAGGGCACCGGGGAGCAGGTGCTGGTTGTAGCGATAATCTGAGACGAGGGTCTTGAGAAACAGCCCGGGATACTCGGCCTCCATGGTGCGGGCCATGTCCTCGGCGAACTGGGCGTTGAGTCTCCAGAGGGGATGCTCGAGGTGCTTGTCTGTGCCCAGGACGATCATCACCCGGGCCCAGGTCTGACCCGAATCCGATTGGAAAGCAGTAAGCTCCCGGGGGGTCGAGTCCCGGTGGATGTCCAGGAGGACCGTCACCGTCGGGTACTGCTGCAGAAGCGGGGCGATCTTATCCGCGGAGCGGGCGTAGGAGCCCACCCGGTTCATCCCGGTGCCGCCGGCCAGGGTGTCGAAGTATTCCTGCACGTGGATGACGGCCACCCCGTACTGCTGATGCAACTCATCAGCCAGCTCCGCCCCGACCCTGAGTACGTTGTACTGGTCATCTGCGATGAAGGCGTCCCTGGGATCGGGGTTTCCCGTCGCCTCGATCACCGCGTTCCAGTACGATTCCTGCGTGTGGGTGTGGTAGATCATGACCCTCGGTTCCTTCATGCCCAGCCACAGATCAGCTGCCTCCGCTGGGGGCTCATCGTCGGTCGGTTCGGTTCCCGGCGGGGGTTTCCGGTCCTCCGGGGGCGATTCGGGCAAATGGACGATGTAGGTGGGCTGGGTTCCCGGCCCGGGGGGCAGGACCAGGGAGAGCATGGGATAGGCCGTCCTGAGGTAGCTGAAGGGTTCCGACAGCCGGACATCGGTGAGAATGTAGACGATGCGCTCGGCCAGCTGCATCCAGGACAGCTCATCTTGCCGCTCGTCCGCGGAAAGGCCCAGTCCGGGTATGCCCGTGGCCAGGAGTGAGCGGTACAGATCAGACGAGAGGGGGAGGGCCTCGGTCAGTGATTCCAGAGTCGGCAGTTTTCGTCCGCCCGCCCGCGGGACGGCAGGTTCAGTGTCCCCCTGCTCGCCGAAGGCGGGAACCACATCCCGGTCGAAGGAAGGAGAAGCAGGCCGTCCCGCGAGAATGAGGGATACAATGACTGTTCCGAGGTAGATCAGCAGCAAGTGGACTGAAATCCTCTGACGCCGCCACCGCAAGGGCCCGCCTCCTAACCTGTGGTGCTCATTCAATCATACGGACGAGGCGGGGTGGATATGTCGGACAATGAGTGCGGGGAGCTGGGCTGCTCACGACTCCCCGCACGGCTGGTCTTGGACTATCGCAGGGTTGTGGGTACGACGGTGTCGATCAGACCGATGACCAGGGAGGCCAGAACCGCCCCCAGCAGGGTAACGGATACGCCCGGTACCACGTACTGCACGCTCCATATCACCGCGGCGGCCACGAGGAAGCTCACCACGCCGCGGTTGCGGGGACTGACATTGGTCCCCAGAATGGCCTCGATTCCCCAGGCCAGCAGTGTTATGACCAGGGCGGCCAGAAGCGCCGACGTCAGGCTGACGACGCTGAATCCGGGGACCACGTAGCCGACGAACAACAGAACCAGAGCAGATACGACGAATCTGACAACAGTAGCAAGCAATGCTATCACCTCATGAACCGTGTTTGCAGCCCATCACCCGTATTATGCGCCCGATCGGCAGATTGGATGCAGTCCCGCGGGCCGGCGGTGTCTCTCGCAGATCCGTCCGTTGACAATTGCTTCCCTCAGTGGTAGTTTAAAAGGCGCGATTAGCACTCTCCCGGTCAGAGTGCTAAGAGGATTCCGGTGCCCACTGCAGTCAACCTCGTGTCCCCAAGAGGTGGTGAAAGATATGCAGCTTGACGAGAGGAAGCGCAGGGTGATGCGGGCTATCGTGGAGGCCTACGTTCTCAACGCCCAGCCCGTGGGTTCCAGAACGATCGCGAGGGACTACGATCTGGGCGTCAGTCCGGCCACCATCAGAAACGAGATGTCCGATCTGGAAGGCATGGGCTACCTGGAGCAACCTTACACGTCCGCGGGGCGGGTGCCGTCCGACCTGGGATACAGGTTTTATGTGGATCAACTAGTGATGGTATCGACTCCGGCCAGCGAACAGCTGGAACAGATTAGGCGCCTTTTGGAGCATCGCGTGTCGGCGGTTGAGGCCGTACTGCAGACGGCGGGCCGCATACTGGCGGAGGTGACTGATTGTCTGGCGGTGGTGGCGGCACCCTACCCGGAGGAGTCGACTCTCAACGCGGTGGAGATCATTTCTCTCAGGCCGGGCAGAGCTATGCTTCTGGTGATAACCGAGGAGGGATGCGTCCACAATCAGATCCTCGACCTGCCGGATGAGATCGGGGATGATGCCCTCCGGCACGCCTCTCAGGTTATCACCCGGTTCCTGCACGGGGAGAGGTTGCGGGACATTGTCGACGGTCCGATCTGGTGGGAGCTGCGTTCGGAGCTGAACTACTGCCGCAGGCTGCTGGATGTGGCGGCCGAGGCGCTCACCAGCCGGGACCGTTCCCAGGTCGACTTTCACCTGGAGGGTGCGGTCAACATCATGAAACAGCCCGAATTCCAGGATGTGCGCAGGGCGCAGAAAGTGCTGACCGCCCTGAGCCGGCATTCGGTCATGAGAGACATGTTTAGTCCTTTCCCGGCGGAGGGTGTCTTCGCCCTCATCGGCAGGGAGAACGTTTACGAGGACATATGGGACTGCAGTGTGGTCTCGGCCGTGTACCACATCGACGGTCGGCCGTCGGGCAGGCTCGGAGTGTTGGGACCGCGGAGGATGGATTATGGTAAGATCATGGGAGTGGTCAAGGCCATCACCGAGGCAGTCAGTGATGTGCTCAGCCATTTGTAGGCAGGGGATGGAGTGCGTTTGTTGACCGACAGAAGCGCAGCAGGGGGTTCAGAGGTGGATGAGAATCTCTCGGCGTTTCTGACTAATGCCGGTGCCGCTTGCGCCATCGCCTCCGCGGTCGGGGGAATCCTCGGGAGCAAGGGTCTGGACCGCTTCGGCGAGACAGTGATTGCCGACGACGGGATAACCGTCCTGGAGACGATGCAGCCCAGGCACCCGGCAGCCAGACTGGCAGTTAACACCGCCCGCGCCGGGGAGGCGGCGGTGGGCGACGGCACCACCACCGCGACGGTATTGGCCGCTGCGCTGTTGGCCGAGGGAGTGAATCGGGCGATGAAGGGGGTTCCGGTGACGCGCATCGTCGCCGGACTCACTTCCGCAACTGAACGGGCAGTGGGTTTCGACTGCGTCATCGAGGCGCTGAGCGGGTCCTGCTGTCAGATAGTCGACAATGCCGGCTTCAACTCCCTGGAGAAGATGGAAGAGGTTGTCGCCGCTCAGACCGAGGGAGAGTCGTCGAGATTGGGCATTGACTGCGACCGGGGGCAGATCGCAGACATGGTCGAACCGGGGTGGTCGATCCCCTTTCGGTCAAGACGTACGCCCTGAGAGCGGCCGGTGAGATGGCGGAGGCCATACTGCGGGTCAGGGCCATCATCCGCGCGAGGGATGAGGACCGGATCCGATCGATGGTCCGCGTGGCGGGTAGCCTTCATGCCCCCTGAATTCGGGAGTGTGATTCACTTGCAGAACGAACGAGACGAGCGGGATCAGGCGTGTGAATGTGAGCAGAAAGAGGAGTCCCGGGAGGAGCTGGAGGCGCGGTGTGAGGAGTACCTGCAGAGGCTGATGCGCGCCCAGGCTGACTTCCAGAACTACCGCAAACGTGTCGAACGCCAGCGGCGGCAGCTGAGCAGGGATGTGCAGGCGGAGACGGTGGAGCAATTTCTTCCGGTTATCGACAACCTGCGGAGGGTCATGGCCACCGCTGATGGCCCGGATCCCGTTCGGGACGGCGTGGCCCTGATACTCGATCAGGTCGAGGCGGTTCTCAACCGATTCGGGGTGTCGCAGATGACCACGGTGGGGGAGCCCTTTGATCCTCACTGGCACGAGGCCGTCGGGGCGGTTCCGAGTGACGAATTCCCGGACGGCACGGTGGTCGAGGAGCTCCTGCCGGGATACCGGATGGGTGATCGGCTGCTCCGCGCTGCGCAGGTGATGGTGGCAACGAAGGTTTCCTTTGAAGGGGAAGAAGACTGCAACGAAAAGGAGGAAGAATAGACCATGGCAAGGGTTCTTGGCATCGACCTCGGCACGACGAACTCCTGTATGGCCGTCATTGAGGGAGGTGAGCCCACCATAATCCCCAACGGGGAGGGGCAGAGAACCACTCCCTCCATTGTGGCCTTTACCGAGGATGGCGAGAGGCTGGTGGGGCAGGTTGCCAAGCGCCAGGCGATCAGCAATGCCGACAGAACGGTGACTTCAATTAAGCGCAAGATGGGAACTGATCACCGCGTTCACATCGGTGACAAGACATATAGCCCCCAGGAGATCTCCGCCTTCATCTTGCAGAAGCTCAAGACTGACGCGGAGGAGTACCTGGGTGAGGAGGTAAAGCAGGCGGTGATAACCGTTCCCGCCTACTTCTCGGACAGCCAGAGACAGGCCACCAAGGACGCGGGACAGATAGCTGGCCTGGAGGTCCTGCGCATCATCAACGAGCCGACCGCCGCATCGTTGGCCTACGGGTTGAACGAGAAGGAGGACTCGACCATACTGGTCTACGACCTGGGCGGCGGAACCTTCGACGTCTCCGTACTCGAGCTGGGTGACGATGTGGTCGAGGTGAAGGCCACCAGCGGGGTGAACATCCTGGGTGGCGACGATTTCGACAGGCGGATCATGGACTGGATGATCTCCGAATTCAAGAAGGAACACGGGATAGACCTGGGCAAGGACCGGCAGGCGGTTCAGCGCCTGAAGCAGGCGGCCGAGGAGGCGAAGATCGAGCTCAGCACCGCACCCAAGACCTCGATCAGTCTTCCCTTCATCACCGCCGACGCGTCGGGCCCGAAGCACCTGGAAATGACGGTCACCCGCGCCAGGATGGAGGATATGATCGCCGACCTGGTCGAGAAGACGGTCCCGCCCCTGCGCAGGGCCATGAGTGATGCGGGGCTGAAGTCCGGGGATATCGACCGCGTGATCCTGGTCGGTGGGTCCACCCTCGTCCCGCTGGTGCAGAAGCGGGTGAAGGACATCCTGGGCAAGGACCCCTACAAGAAGAACATCGACCCGATGGAGGTCGTGGCCAAGGGGGCAGCCATCCAGGCCGGCGTCCTGGCGGGCGATGTCAAGGATGTCCTCCTGCTGGACGTTACCCCGCTCTCACTGGGGATTGAAACCCTGGGCGGGGTGTTCACCAAGCTGATCGAGCGCAATACCACCATTCCCACGGAGCAGAGCCAGATATTCTCCACCGCCGCCGACAATCAGACCCAGGTCGAGATTCACGTGCTGCAGGGCGAGCGCCCGATGGCCCGGGACAATCGGACCCTGGGAAGGTTCATACTGGACGGGATTCCCCCCGCACCCAGGGGTGTGCCGCAGATCGAGGTCAGCTTCGACATAGATGCGAATGGCATAGTCAATGTGTCGGCCACCGACAAGGCCACCGGCAAGGAGCAGAAGATCACCATCAAGTCCTCGAGCGGGCTCTCCGAGGAGGAAATAGAGCGCATGCTACACGAGGCCGAGGAGTACGAGGAGCAAGACCGGAAGGCCAGGGCCCTGGCCGAGGCGCGGAATGAGGCCGACACTGCCATCAGCACCGCCGAGCGGACGCTGAAGACCCTGGAGGACAAGGCGGATGCGACCCTGGCTGAGAAGGTGCGGGGGCGGATTGCGGAGGTCCGCGAGGTACTGGACGATGCTGATGCCGGGGTTGAGCGCATAAAATCGGCCACCGAGAATC